>CAZCXC010000316.1:0-2730 GCA_964502505.1 uncultured Enterobacteriaceae bacterium | reverse complement strand
TAAAGTAGAAAAATCAGTACGCGACCTGCGCCTGGCATTTGGTCGAAACGAGCAACGAATGGACTGGGCTGAGATATGGGAAAAACAGGAAGTTAAAACTGCATTTTCTGATTTGATGGCACGTGCTCATGATTTACATGTGATGCTTGAGGCTTTTGCGGAACGCGGTAAGTTACTTGATAACTGCTTCAAACGTACAGGCGATATTTTAAATATACTGAATGATTACACTGAATCTACAAATCCCGAACACATTCGCTGGCTGGAAATCAGGGGCAGTGGTTTTTTGTTACATCGAACACCACTGGACGTCGCTGAGGCCTTTCAATCGCGCATGCGGAAACACGATTGTCAAAGTATTTACACCTCAGCGACCTTATCGGTGAATAACAATTTCAAACATTTTGCGAGTCTTTTAGGTCTTGAAATGATCAAGTCTGAAAGCTGGGAGAGTCCCTTTAATTTCAAAAAACAGGCGTTGCTTTACCTGCCACAGGGCCTTCCTGATCCAAGAGAGCAGGGATATACCGAAGAGATTGTCGAAATGGCATTGCCTGTTCTGGACTTAACCCGGGGCCGTGCATTTATGCTCTTCACCAGTCATCGGGCCCTGAAGATAGCGGCAGAGTTGCTCAAGAAAAAAATTGATTACCCGGTGCTGGTACAGGGCGATGCACCGCGTACCGAGTTGCTGGACAGTTTTCGTCATACCAAACATGCTGTGTTGATGGGTACCAGCAGCTTTTGGGAAGGCGTGGATGTCAAAGGGCAGGCATTGTCCTGCGTGATAATCGACAAACTGCCGTTTTCCTCACCGGCAGATCCTGTATTAAAGGCACGCCTGAAATTAATGGAAGAGCAGGGCCGCAACCCGTTTATAGAATACCAGGTACCCGAGGCGGTAATAAATTTGAAACAGGGTATTGGCAGGTTAATACGCGATAAGAACGATTATGGCCTGTTGATGATTTGTGATCCCAGACTGAAAACCAAGTCCTATGGCAAGATATTCCTCAATAGTTTACCAGCCATGGAACAAACCCATGACTTGTCCGATGTTGAAGAATTTTTCGGTAAATTTGAACAAAAGTAGCAAGGAGGGTGAAATATGCCGGATATACTAGCCGTGACTGGCCTTACCAAGGGAAATTTTTAAAACCATGTAACCTGCAATTCCGGAAAATAATGATCCGATTATAATCCCCACTCTTTCATCAAATAATAAGTTGACTCCGGTTTCCTCAAAAGCAAGAGAGCCCATAAACAAACTCATTGTAAATCCGACGCCACACAGCAAGGCTATACCATAAAGAGTATTCCAGTTCATGCCATCAGGTAACTCGGTCAAATTTAGTTTCACCCCTGCCCAGCACATCAGGAATATACCGAATTGCTTGCCAAGAAACAGCCCACAAATAATTCCCATAGTCACATTCTGAAAAACATAATCCAGTCCAATGTCTCGAAGATTGATACCGGCATTGGCAAATGCAAACAAAGGGAGAATTACAAACGCAACTGCAGTGTGCAAATCTCCCTCCAGGTCTTTCAGGGGTGAATATTCATTTTGCTTCCCATCGCGCAGGGGAATAAACATGGCGAGTATCACGCCTGCCAGAGTAGCGTGTACACCGGATTTTAATAATGCTACCCACATAACCAGACCCAGGCTTATATAAATGCTGCGCGCAACGACACCCAGTCGGTTAATGGTGAATCCCAGCACACACAATCCCGCTATAAATAGCGAGATTGATGAAATCTTCGCTGTATAGAAAAAGGCAATTATCAAAATAGCACCAATATCATCGAAAATTGCCAGCGAGGTTAGGAAAATCTTCAGGCTAACCGGCACACGCGATCCCAGCAGTGCCAATATGCCGAGCGCAAAGGCAATATCCGTGGCTGTCGGAATTGCCCAACCCTTAATTGCAACCGGATCAGTATGATTAAATGCGATGAAAATTACGCCAGGAACGACCATACCGCCAATCGCACCAAGGGCGGGAAGCATCACACTGCGCAAATCCGATAGTTCACCCTCCATTACTTCGCGCTTTAGTTCGAGTCCAACCAGCAAGAAAAAAATAGCCATCAAACCGTCGTTTATCCACAATAACAGTGGTTTTGCGACTTCAATCTCACTGACCCGTACTTCGACAGGTATCTGAAGTAATAATCCATAGTAATGAGACAAGGGACTGTTAGCCAGCATCATCGCCAATGCCGCTGCAAAAATAAGTAATACCCCTCCAGCCGATTCCAGTTTCAAAAACCGTTCAATGGGCTTCACGGATTAGTCTCCAGGATTAGTGAGAGGTGTTGATATTGATAAAATAAACTGAATAACGATTTTTCGACAGAAGTACAGTCAAAAATAGAATTTCGGAATTATTTTTGATTCGAAACTTTCACAATCTGCTAACCATACATCAACGCCGCCAGTAGTAGAGCAATACCAATTACAGACATGGGTTCAATTGATTGTAATACAGGGAATTATAAAAATGCCACATGTAATAATGAAACAGGAGATCAGTAGTGAATTGCAGCGTTGACCAAACATCAGCGAAAGATCACTTATTTTTTTGAGGCAATATGGATAACCTGATTAGAAGTAATGGCCAGGGGGCTTTCATTGATGTATTGCATCTTTGCATTGGCCAATGCAACAGTTTCACCGTTATCCAGCAGACGCATTCTCACTGACAGGGAGATGCTGTCACTATT
>CAZCXC010000315.1:0-13841 GCA_964502505.1 uncultured Enterobacteriaceae bacterium | reverse complement strand
TAACAACAATACGATCAGCTTTTTGAATAGTGGATAGACGATGAGCAATTATCAGACAGGTGCGCCCTTGTTCAACCCTCTCCAATGCGGACTGAATTTGTCTCTCAGACTCTGTATCCAACGAGGATGTTGCCTCATCCAAAATCAGGATGGGTGCATCTTTAAGTAAAGCCCTGGCAATAGCCAAACGTTGTCGCTGCCCGCCAGAAAGCCTTAAGCCCTTTTCTCCGATGATAGTATCAAATCCATCAGGTAACTCCTTTATGAAATCATAAGCATATGCCGCTTTTGCCGCCTCTATAATTTTTTTATCATCAGCATCCCTTAATTCTCCAAAAGCAATGTTGTTTCGTACTGAATCATTAAACAACTCTATATCTTGACTAACCAATGCTATATTACTGCGCAATGAATCCAGTGTTATTTTCTGTATATCAATCCCATCAAATAGTATTTTTCCATCCATCAATTTATAAAAAGCTGGCAATAGATTCGCAATCGTTGTTTTACCGCTGCCTGATGCACCTACCAAAGCAATAGTCTGACAAGGTTTAATATGTAAGGATAATCCTGTTAATACGTTTGTCTCCTTGTTGTCATAACAGAAATTAACATTACGAAATTCAATTTCTCCTTGTAATCGGCCAACAAGTTGCGAACCTCCGTCTTTTTCTATTGGTTCATCAAGCAATCCAAATATAGTTTCACACGCAGCCAAGCCCCTTTGTAAATGTTCATTAATACGTACTAATCTCTTTAACGGTCCCAGCAACATAAACATGGCAGCAATAAGGGATCCAAACGCACCAACACTGAGTTCACCTGCTGCTGCCTGGTGTGACGCAATAGAAATAATATATGCTAGTGCGATAACTGCGATTAGTTGTACACCGGGACTACTTGCTGCTGAGGCAAATACAAATTTCATTTCATAATGTCTGTAATTATTAATTACCTCATTAAACCGATCTGTTTCCTGTGCTTTCCCGCCAAATAGTTTGATTAATTTCTGACCTTCGATACATTCATTTAACACATGGTGAATATCACCCATCGAATTCTGCACTTTACGACTCATAATGCGTAATCGATTACGAATGACCAAAATAACAATTGAAATAAATGGAGTTGCAATCATAGCGATTAAGCTGAGTTGCCAATTGATATAAAACATCCAGCAAAGTAATCCGACGACTGCCAAACTATCTCGTACGAACGTAGTTAAAGCATTTGTCGAAGCCTGTTTTATTTGTACAGCATCATAGGTGAACAACGACATCAATGAGCCTGATGGATGATTGTCATAATACTGGCTCGGGAAAGATAAAAGTCGTGTGAACATTTCGCCACGTAAATCTGTTACCACTTTGTTTGATACCCACAATATGGCGCTCGAACTCACATACGAAGCAATACCACGAACCATAAATAACCCAACCAATAATATGGGGACCCAAAACATAGCATCTGGATCATTCTCAATAAACGCCCCATCAAGGAGAGGTTTTATCAAAGCCGCTAAAGCAGGTTCGGTCGCGGCCAAGCATACCAAACCAATGATCGCTAAAACGAACATACGCCAATAGGGTGTTACATAGCGCAACAACCTTAAATACAGATACATATCATGTTTTGATTTAGTCATTGGCGGCACATCTTAACATGGCTTTAATTTAGGTTATTTACAGAGTTTGCTGGTATTTTAAACCCTGTTTAGCGATTATATCTTGATGTTAGCAATACAATAACGTAATAAATACGCTTCTATAAAAATTCCTTAATATTGATATGTCAGATAAACACCCAATTGTAGCAGTAACCGGATCTTCCGGTGCAGGCACTACAAATGCAAAAAATTGCTTTTGAGCATATATTTCGCCAACTGGGTATCTCTGCAACCATTATCGAAGGCGACGGTTTTCATCGTTATGATCGCCAGCATATGGATAATATCGTAGCAAAGGCTGAAACCGAGGGGCGTAATGTGACCCATTTTGGCCCTGAGGGGAATTTATTTGAAGAGTTGGAAGCACTATTTGAGGAATATGCAAAATATGGCACAGGCAAACGCCGCTACTATATCCATAATGAAGAAGAGTCTGACTTACATGGTGCAGCACAAGGTTCGTTGACTCCATGGGAAGCTATTCCAGAAAATACTGATTTACTCTTCTATGAAGGTTTACATGGTGGGATTGTAACTGACACAGTTAATGTAGCGCAGCATGTTGATTTACTTATTGGCTTGGTACCTATCATCAATCTCGAGTGGATACAAAAAATACACCGTGATCAAACGGTAAGAGGTTATTCGCAAGAAGATGCCACCAAAATGATACTCAGTCGTATGTATGACTACACACATTACATTACTCCACAATTTTCACGTACAGACATCAATTTCCAGAGGGTCCCCACAGTTGATACCTCGAATCCTTTTGCGGCAACTGAAATTCCAACAAATGATCAAAGTTTTTCTGTCATTCACATCCGAAATCTCGAAAAAATTAAAGTAGATTTCAGGAACCTGCTGAAAATGCTTGAAGGATCATTTATGTCCACGCCAAACACAATAGTAGTACCGGCCGGAAAGAAGATTTTTGCCATGCAACTCATTCTTACCCCTCTGATCCAGGAATTAATACAGGAAAAATAATTTGAAAGGTGAGATAGTTCTGTCATATACGTATACTAAGCGTCTCATCCAATAGGCTGAAAAATTACAATGCGCACAATACTAATACTTAATCCTAAAGGAGGCTGTGGCAAAACTACGGTGGCTACTAATATCGCTGGTTATTTTTCTGGTCGTAGCAAACAAGTTGCATTAGCGGATTGTGATCCACAAAGTTCAAGCAATGACTGGTTGGATGCACGTCCAGATCATCTGCCCAAAATCCATAGTGCTAAACTAAAAAATGGCCAACTACATGTGCCCAAAAAGATGGATATCCTTATACTGGATGCGCCAGCTGGCACACACGACAAAAAGCTGGCCAAACTAACAAAAATAGCGCAAACGATGGTCATACCAATGTTACCTTCTCCTCTCGATATGCGAGCAGCAGAAAGATTCATTGAAGAACTCATTAGTCTAAGAAAAATAATAAACCGAAGAATTAAAATTGCTACGGTTGCAAACCGAGTACGTGAAGATACTTTAGCCGCTGCCAAGCTAGAATACTTCATGGAAAAACTTAAGTTACCAAATGGTAAGAAGTTACCTTTCACGACAGTGCTGCGTGCTAGCCAAAATTATGTACATGCTGCAGAAAAAGGCATGACAATATTTGAGTTAGCGCCATCAAAAACATATTACGATCGTGAGCAATGGGAGCCATTATTAAGATGGTTGAAAAGTAGTCGGAGTATTCCCTAGTAACATTCTAGTTCAATGCCGGGACGCTCACATGGATGTGGGCGGTAGAGTCGTGTCGGGAACGAAGACCGAGCAGTCACCATGCTGATGGTGCTACCGTTAATAAATAATTAATGGTACATCGAATCGCTGAAACAGTGCGTATTCAGAGGGGCTCCTTAAACAACCTTTCTCGCGCCATCACATAATACATTTTGATCTTCCGACTTCTGCAACATTTTTACAGATTCATGTAGTTTCACTGTGGTCGCCAATGTCAGACCTTTTTGATAATAAACATTTGCTGCTACATGCTCCCCCTGCTTTTCTAGCAAAGTTGCAAGCTCACGATAGGTTTCTGGCATGGGTTTCACATCAATACTCTCTTCCAAATAGCCTTTAGCTTTGCCCCACAGATTACTACGTGAACTGAGCCGACCCAGCGTAAGTAATAGTATCGGATCACGCGCATGTCCCGCTAATAAGCTTTCTGCAAATTTCAATTGCTTGGTGTGATCATGGCTATCCATCAAACCATACAAACTTACCAAACCAACATCCCACTGTTTCTTTAATATTTTACGTAATAGTGGTTCACATGTTTTCGTGTCCGCAAATTTCAACTTCTCGCGAGTATAAATTTCTAACAAATAGATTTCATTACGCAATTTTCTTGGCATCTTATCCCAGATATTATCCAGTTCTTCTTTGTCTCCGGACTTGCTTGCTTGTAATAGTAATCCTGAATAAGCACCTAGTTGTATTGATTTTATTTTTTCTGAAGTAATTATTTTTTTTCGCTCTAGTTCAGGTAGTAAATTTAGCACTGCATGCCAGTCCTTAAGTTCAGAATACACTTGTAGTAGCATGTCTTTTATTTGTTCATGGTCTGGATATTTCTCATGTAAATTATTTAACGTGGCTAACGCTTGCTCTGTCTGTTGCTGGTTCAGTTGTAATTCTGCCTGGGTAAGGCCTACCGCAATACTGTCTTCACCGGTTTCACTCTCATGGGCAAATTTTAAATAGCTATCACGACGAATTAAATCTCCTTGTTGTTGGGCCGCTCTGGCGGCACCGAGATAGTTAACTAGTGGAACACGACTATAGGGCACTCCTTTTTTTAATTGAATTTCAGCTTGGCGCCATTTACCTTCAAACAGCGCATGCAAACCTCGTGTTAAATATTTTTCAGATAATCTACGACGACGATATAATTTCCAAAAATTATAACGTTTCGGGGCACCAACGAAGCTGAAGAAAAGCTGCACAAACACATAAAACAAAACAAATAATAAAAATAATAATATCAAAGATCTGGTTAGATTAGCCTGCACAGTCGTATCTGAGAAAGCAATGATCAGATAACCAGGATTATCTGCTATCCAAGTGGCGATCACTGTCGAAACCAGCAGTGCAAATAATATGATAATTAATATTCTCATGGGGCAGGTATTTCAGAAATAGGATCGGATAATAAACCGGCATCATTAGTAGAACGAATGTAAGCTCGCAAACTCTCGAGTGAAGAGCTTATGTCTGGTAATTCAGACATAAGCTCAACTGACGCCATATGCTCTAACGTTTCTAATACATTAATTACTGCGGCATCACTTGTATCAAAATATTGATTCAACCATTTTGTTAAAGTATTTATCGATACTTGCAAATTATCCGTATCACCAAGTAGCACGGCCAATTTTGCATTTTCTAATTCAAGCCGAAGATTTTGATATAGGAAATATTTTTCGTCAGCAAGTAGCAACGGTTGATTTAGATCTCCGCTACGCTTTACCTCCAGAAAAGCTTCAATTTTTTGCCTTATCAAGGCGGGCCACTCACGCCAGCCTGATCCATTCACTGCTTCCGGTGGATTGGAGGACTGAGTTTGTTCGTCTGCAATCACAATATTTCTCAAAGGAAATTCTTTTGATTGATCAACCAAAACCGCCAAATGAATAGCCAGTCCGGAAATATCAACCGCATTGACCGAACGTAATTGATTAATATCTGTAGCAAGTTGTTCGCGCACAGGATTTAAGCGCGGATTACCCAGATCTTTTAAGCGCAATTCCGCGGCCTCCATCGCTGACAGTGCAGTCTTTACATCTTGCGCTAAAGCCAAGCGGTGGGTTGCGATAATTAACAGATATTCAATTTCTGCTAATGCCCAATCTTCATTACTCTCAGGCTGTTGTCGATAAAAATCATTGAGTGCATCTGCAATAGTATTCTGATCAACAGTAAGCTGGGCAATTGAAGCTTCGAGATTAGCAATTGTTTTTTTGGCAGTGCTCAAATTAATAATGGTATTGTCTGAAAGCTTTTCCAAGTCCATTTTTGCTTTATTTAACTCATCCCAGATGTAATATCCACCTGATCCAAAACATAAAAATAAAATAATAAGGCCTATCGACAGCCCTTTATTTTTACCTGATCCTTGCTGTTGCTTATTGGTAACAGTTTTGTTTTTTTCTGTTTGCTTACGCTTGATTTCTTCAGTCATAGGGACAAATCTTCCAACGAATTATTGATTACATTTAATATGCCCACATCGCTTGCTTCTTCAGCAAACAAAGTTTGATGTGAAAACCCAAGTTCTTTTGCCATTTTTACGATGCGTTTGCTGATGGTTACCAACCTCTTACGTAACAATATTTTCTGTTGCTCTATGCTTAGTATATCAAACAAATTTTGGAGTGCTTCACTACTGGTCACAATAATAATTTCTGGGCCGCCATCAGACCAAACTTGTTCTAACAAAGCTCGATCATAATCAGGACAATTGCGTTTATAGACTTCAATATACTCGACTTTAGCGCCCCTGCTCTTTAGTGTTTTAGCCAGGTATTCTCGGCCACCCTGACCACGAAATATAATTATGTTTTTGTTTGTAACGCATTTAGTTTGCATCTCTACTTTTTCTAATAATTCTTCACTACTAGATTTCCCTTCAGCATATGTCACATGTTCTATGCCATATTCACTTAATTGTTTAGCTGTACCTGCACCAATGGCAATCAATGTTAATCCTTGTAGTTGAGTCATATTGAATCCAGGATGTTGCATTGTCTTAAGAACTGCATTCCTGCTAACAAATATTCCTATATCAAAGCTTGATAATTCACTAAGCTTTTGATGGATACTTTCACTATTATCGGGGGGGAGAATCTCAATAGTTGGAAAGCGTATGGCTTGGCCATTACTAGCTTCAATTAAATCACATAAATTATTTGCCTGTTCAACCGGACGCGTTACCAATACTTTTTTTCCCTTTAAATCAATATGCATCAATTATCTCTTGTAAAATTTCCTCTGCCCCACTAGCCAATAACTTTTCTGCCAATTGTAATCCTAGTGTTTTACCATCTGCAGGTTTTCCATAAACAGAATCCTGAACTAGCTCACTGCCATCGACCCGCCCTACAAGGCCTTGCATGAAGAGCGAACCTTCCTTTATGTATGCATAAGCGGCAATAGGTAATTGGCATCCGCCAAATAATCGCCTACTGACTGCCCTTTCCGCCTCGACACACTGTTGGGTTGATTCGTGATTTAATAAATTTATTAATCCAAGTGTCTTGTCATCACCTATTCGCATCTCAACACCAATGGCTCCCTGGCCAATAGCAGGTATTAAATACTCAACTTCTAAATATTCCTTAATATTATTTTCAAGTCCTAACCGTTTAATACCAGCAGCAGCAAGAATAATGGCATCGAAAACACCTTCATCAAGCTTGGCCAAACGTGTCCCCACATTGCCTCGCAAATCACTTATATTCAAATCTGGGCGGTATGTTCTTAATTGACACTGTCTGCGTAAACTTGACGTTCCTACACAAGCTCCTTTAGGTAAATCATGCAGTGAATTAAACTTTTTTGAAATAAAGACTTCTCTTGGATCTGCCCGCTCCAAAATTACTGGAAGATAAAGGCCAACAGGTAACTCAACAACTACATCCTTCATAGAATGTACAGCGACATCCGCAACATTATTAAGTAATGCCTCTTCAAGTTCTTTTAAAAATAATCCTTTCCCTCCCACAGCAGATAGTGGCGTATCTAGTATTTTGTCGCCTTCTGTTTGTATACCTATAAGCTCTACTTGCAGGCCTTCATGGGCCTGACAAAGCAAATCCTTGACATAGTTTGCCTGCCAAAGCGCTAATGGACTCTTTCTGGTAGCAATTCTCAGCTTGTTATCGGACATTTATATCTATGTAATTATAAATATATTAAAGTTCATCATACACTTGGAATACACTCGCGAACATCATTAGCAAATTGGACCAATAAATATTTAGAATTTTGCCATGAAAATTGGAATCATTATGGATCCCATCGCCGGGATCAATATCAAAAAAGATAGCTCTTTTGCGATGTTGCTCGCAGCGCAGGCAAGAAATTGGGAGATTTACTATATGGAAATGGACGATCTTTTTCTGGTGAACGAAATACCAGGAGCTAGAATGCGTAATCTTATTGTCCATGATCAGGTTGCAGATTGGTATGAATTTCAAAATGAAGAAATTCAAAATCTTACCAATCTTGATGTAATTCTTATGCGTAAGGACCCTCCATTAAATATGCAATATATTTATACAACATATTTACTTGAGCTTGCACAAAAACAAGGGGTACTTATAGTCAATGATCCACAAACACTTAGAGATGCTAATGAGAAATTATTTATCACCTGGTTCCCTCAATGTATTGTTTCAACGCTTGTCACAAAAAATGCTGAACAAATCCGGAATTTTATAAAAGAGCAGACGGACATTATTCTCAAACCGTTAGATGGGATGGGTGGGAAGTCAGTATTTCGGATACAAGACACGGATGCCAATACCAATGTCATTGTTGAGACCCTGACAAAAAAGGGTAATGAATTCTGTATGGCCCAACGTTATATACCTGAAATAAGTGAAGGCGATAAACGAATATTAATTATTGACGGGAATCCTTTCCCATACGCATTGGCGCGCATACCGCAGGACGGAGAAAACCGTGCTAATCTCGCTGCTGGTGGAACGGCAAAAGGCATAGAACTTTCTAAAAGAGACAGATGGATTTGTGATCAACTTGCTCCCACCCTTCGAGAAAAAAATTTACTTTTTGTTGGAATTGATGTGATCGGTGATTATCTTACAGAGATTAATATTACCAGCCCCACCTGCATCAGGGAACTTGATGCCTTATATGATCTCAGCATTGCTGATCAAATTATGTCTGCGATAGAAAATAGATAGATAGAAAAATGCATATCGTACCGTTAATAATTTTGTAAAGAATGGAACATCAAATCACGAAAAGAGGCATTTTCGGAGATGCCCTTATTTTAAGCGTCCATAACGCTATAATATGTAAAGGTAGAAATTACAGGACATTATTTTTTTGACGGCAGTAGCAACACAGCCACGTATTACACCAGTTGATCGATTCGGATTAACACTATGTCTTGCCATTATTGTTCATGGCATTATTATTCTCGGCATAACATTTACACCTGAAGATATAATCCAACCACGCTTTGAGACCATGGAGATCATACTGGTTCAACAACAGAGCAAAGTACCCGAAGAAGCAGAATTTTTAGCCCAAGCTAACCTTGATGGTGGTGGTGATACCCCAGATCCACTTAAACCTACCGCGCCACCACCTGCTCCGTTTCCGGCCCAAAAACCTGAAGAAACTTCACCACCACCAGTAGAAGCACAAAAACCCGCAGAGACACCACCGCAAGTACCGGAAGAAACAAAGGTTGAACCACTTATAGATCACATTGAGGCAGATGAACAGATCGTTGTTGAATCTGATAAACCGGAAACAATGCTGACTGAGGACACTGATTCAAAGGCCAAAGAGGTAACAACAACTGAAAAAACGTCTGAACAAAGTACTAATAAGCCGAGTGATAAAAAAAAGCCTATGCCTGATACGAAGGAAACACCACCACTACCTAGCGCCACTGCGTTATTAACAAATAGTTTTAAGATTGCATCATTAAGTGCAGAAATCCGTCGTAAATTGCAGGACAAAGCAAGCCGCCCACGGCGCAAGTTCATTTCGGCTAGCACAAAAGAATATAAGTATGCTTCATACATGGAAGCATGGCGTACTAAAGTTGAGCGAGTAGGCAACCTGAATTATCCAGACGATGCACGAAAAAAGAAGCTATCAGGCAGCCTCATCCTTGATGTCGCACTAAATGCTGATGGGAGCGTAAATCGAATAACTATCAGGCGTTCATCAGGTATAAAAGTCCTGGATGATGCAGCGGTCAGAATTGTTGAATTATCTTCCCCTTATGCACCTTTTCCAGACCAGATAAAAAAAGAGACTGACATTTTACACATTACCCGTACTTGGCAGTTTTTGAATAATAATCGCTTTAGGTGATACGCAAATTATAACTATGTAAACATTAGAACAAACCTGAGGTCAAAACTTGTAGTTTTAAATATATCCGCAGATACTATGCTGATGCAGTCAACTAACCTAACTAATAACTTTTTGATTGCTATGCCTAATTTAGCAGATCCTAATTTTCATCATTCAGTAACGTACATCTGTGCACATAATGATGAAGGCGCAATGGGCATCATCATAAATCATCCATTAGATATAATGTTGGGTGAAGTACTTCAACAAATGGACTTGGGAACTTCTGATCAAAATACCGAACAAACCCCAATATTCCAGGGCGGGCCAGTACAAATTGATCGCGGCTTCGTATTACACCCAGCGTTAGAAAAATGGGATTCATCAATCAACGTGAGTGATGAGATTGGTATTACCACATCCCGGGATATATTACGTGCTATTGCAAATGGTCAAGGGCCTGATAAGTCACTTATCGCCTTAGGTTACGCTGGCTGGTCAGCAGGTCAGATAGAACACGAAATAAAAGAAAATGTCTGGCTCAATGGCCCGGCAGATAGTCATATCATTTTTAATACGCCGGTTGAAAAACGTTGGACTTCTGCGGCCTCCCTCCTGGGAGTAGAACTCGATAAATTAACCACTGATGTCGGTCACGCGTGACACATAAAACATTGCTTTGCTTTGATTACGGAACAAAAAGAATTGGCGTAGCAGTAGGGCAGTCAATTACTGGTACAGCAAGCCCACTTAATATTATTCACGTATACAACAATAAACCCGATTGGAAGGTAATTGCACGCCTCATAGATAACTGGAAGCCTGATGCACTCGTCGTGGGGATTCCACTCCAAATGGATAGTAAAAAACAAGAAATGACCATAGCAGCCAATAAATTTGCACACCAACTTGAAGGACGTTTTCATTTGCCAGTTTACGGGATAGATGAACGACTTTCGTCATTTGAGGCCGAACAGCGCACAAATAAAAAATCATCGCTTGATGCTGTTGCTGCACAGGCGATTCTGGAAACATGGTTTGCAGAAAACAACAATAGCTCATTACATTATAATAATGGTGAATCTATAAATGATATCTAATCTTAATATTGATCAATGTCTTGACAATATGGTTGGAGAATTGAAAGAACTGCTTGAAAAGAATGGGCGCGCTGACCCACTAATGATTGGAATTCAAACAGGTGGTGTCTGGGTCGCTGAGCAATTGCGCCTAAGGAAGGGTATTGAACCCCCACTGGGTGAACTTAATATCGCGTTCTACCGAGATGATTTCAGTCGCATTGGATTGCACCCTAGGGTATCACCATCAAATTTACCGTTTGATATTGAGAATAAGCACATCATCCTGGTCGATGACGTGCTTTATACTGGTCGGACTATTCGCGCAGCATTAAATGAAATCTTTGATTTTGGACGCCCTGCTAGTGTCACCCTGGCAGTACTTATCGAACGAAGTGGTCAAGAATTACCCATCAAAGCAAATATTGTAGGGAAAAGGATCTCACTAAATACCAACGAACATGTTAAGCTCTGCGGCCCAGAGCCCCTGGCGCTGGAAATAGAAACGGTGGAATGACAGAAAGCAATATTCAACTCGACATACATGGTCGCCTTAAACATTTCTTAACTATAGAAGGTCTTAATCGTTCTTTACTACTCGATATACTGGATCACGCAGAATCATTTGCTGGAGTAGGTGAACGTGCAGTAAAAAAAGTACCTCTCCTACGCGGCAAAACTATTGCCAACTTATTTTTCGAACCAAGCACCCGCACCCGAACAACATTTGAACTTGCGGCGAAACGTTTGTCAGCTGATATTCTTAATTTAAATGTTGCAAATTCCGCTACAAAGAAAGGTGAGACACTTGCAGATACATTACATACACTGGAAGCAATGCATTGCGATATGTTTATCGTAAGACATGCCAATAGTGGTGCTGCACATTTCATTGCTACCCAGGTTTCTCCCAACGTCAGCGTGATTAATGCGGGTGATGGCCGCCATGCTCATCCAACACAAGCGATGTTGGATATGTTCACCATTCGCAAACACAAACAGGATTTTCCATCACTTAGAGTAGCTATAGTCGGCGATATTCTACATTCGAGGGTTGCACGATCTGAAATTCACGCCCTTTCAACATTGGGCGTCAGTGAAATACGTGTTATTGGTCCAAAGACATTGATCCCCGCTGATATACAGACACTGGGAGTTCATGTGTTTCATGATCTGTCCGAAGGGCTAGACAAAGCTGATGTCATTATCATGTTACGCCTACAACGAGAACGTATGCAGAGCGCATTATTACCAAGTGGAAATGAGTATTTTGATCGTTATGGATTAACAGAACAAAAACTGGCAGTGGCTAAAGCAGATGCCATTGTTATGCATCCAGGACCAATAAATCGTGGCGTTGAAATTGATTCAAAAGTAGCGGATGGGAATAGATCAGTTATATTACAGCAGGTGAGCCATGGCATTGCCATAAGAATGGCTGTAATGGCAATGACGGTAAGTCATCTTTCAGAATCTCCTTCAGGGAACGAAGATGAGGATTAAAATAACAAACGGTCGAATTATTGACCCCGCTAACAAACTGGATAAAAAAGGCGATTTATTTATTGAAAATGGAAAAATTCTTTCAGTTAAGAAAAAATCACCAAAATTCACACCTGATAAAATCATAGATGCAGGCGGGCTTATTGTTTGCCCTGGTCTCGTTGATTTATCAGCGCACTTGCGTGAACCTGGTCAGCAACAGAATGCCTCTATTTCTTCTGAAACAAGCGCCGCCGCTAGCGGCGGCATCACATCGATTTGTTGTCCGCCTGATACTCAACCTGTCATAGACACACCTGCAGTCGTTGAACTCATTCATCAACGCGCTAAATCCGCACATAAAGCCCGTGTGTTTCCATTGGGGGCAATGACACATGCACTTGAAGGTAAGATACTTGCCGAAATGTGGGCGCTAACGCAGGCAGGTTGTATTGGAGTAAGCAATGCGCAGATACCTATTGATAATACTGAAGTATTACGACGCGCACTAGAATATGCTACAACCTTTGGGTTAACTACCCACCTTTTTTGCGAAGATAGTTATCTATACAATAATGGTGTTGCACATGAAGGTGCCGTTAGTGTTCGTATGGGACTACCGGCAATACCGGAAACCGCAGAAACTGTTGCAATAAGTCGTGTACTGTTGTTAGTTGAACAAAGTGGTGCTCGTGTACATTTTTGCAGATTGTCTTGTCGGCGCAGTGTTGAGTTAATCGCCGCCGCAAAAAAACAAGGTCTACCTATTACGGCCGATGTGAGCATAGCTCATCTACATCTAACTGAAGTTGACCTTATTAATTTCAATAGTCATTGCCATCTCCGGCCACCATTAAGAAACCAACGTGATAAAGAAGGGTTACGTGAAGGATTAGCTGGTGGAATAATCGACTCCGTTTGTTCTGACCATCAACCTCACGATGATGATGCTAAATCCGCCCCTTTCAGTACGACTGAACCAGGGAGTTCAATGATAGAATTGTTATTGCCTTTAACGTTGCAATTGATCAATAAAAAATCATTTGATCTATCTAAGGCCATAGCAGTGTTAACCACAGAACCTGCCAAAATTGCTGGTATTACAGCAGGTACGTTATCCCCAGGAGCTGCTGCCGATGTTTGTATTTTCGATCCGGAGGTCAGTTGGACGCTTGATCCAACAAAGCTCATTAGTGCAGGTAAAAACACCCCTTTTGCAGGCTGGGAGATGACAGGTAAAGTTACTCACACTTTACTTGAAGGTCAGATCGTTTACGAAAATTGAATAATTTTTAATTCTAAATATGCCGCACCCAATAACACGTGATACGGTTTTTGCTGAACAAGCAAAAATACTAATGCATGACAATTATGCTGAAGAACAATATGTCCTTCGCTTACATGCCCCACAGACTGCCACCCACGCATGCCCCGGTAGTTTTATCCATCTGCAGTGTGATACAGAATTATTTATGCGGCGACCAATGTCGATCATGCGTGCCAATAATGATGCCGGGTGGATTGATATATTATACAAA
>CAZCXC010000314.1:0-2392 GCA_964502505.1 uncultured Enterobacteriaceae bacterium | reverse complement strand
CCTAATGCTATTTAAAAAAATGAGAACTATAAGCATAAGGAAAATATATCTTAATGGTGAATATTTAGAATATACGTGCCCAATAAAATAATTTTATTTGTAACGCGAAATTATCCGCCAACTTTTGGTGGAATGGAGAAGTATTCATACGATTTATACCATTGTCTTAAGCCGAGTATAAATATTGAACTTTTAGCTAATAGCAAAGGGAAGTTGCATATTCCATTCTTTATTATCCGAGTTTTATTTCATTTAATTAAAAACAGGAACATTTATACGAGTATTCATTTCAGTGATGGAGTGCTTGCACCAATTGCACTCGTTGCAAAAGGAATAACTGATGCGAAGATAACAATAACAATTCATGGTCTCGATATTACATATGACAACATTATTTACCAAAAAATAATACCAACTTGTGTATCGATGTTAGAAACTGTTATATGTGTGAGTCATTATTCCATTGAACAGTGTGTGAAAAGAGGCGTAAAGAGAGAACGCTGTGTATTTATTCCGAATGGGGTAAGTTTTGGTGATGAACAAATGGACGTGGCCACGAGAAATGAAATTGATAAAAAATATGGATTGGAGATAGAAGGGAAGAAAGTGCTGTTTTCTGTTTGCAGGTTGATTAAACGTAAAGGTATCGTTTGGTTTATATCGAATGTAATGCCGAAACTTTCAGATAATTATATTTATATAGTTGCAGGTGATGGTCCTGAAAAAGAGAATATATTAAAGACTATTATGTCATGTGGTTTACAGGATAAAATATTTATGATCGGCAGGATTTGTGAAAGAGACAAGTTAGCTCTTTATCAATATGCAGCACTGTTTATTATGCCAAATATAACAATACAGGGTGATGCTGAGGGTTTTGGTATAACGTTAATTGAGTCTGCCAGTCATGGACTTCCCTCAATTGCATCGGATATTGAAGGTATCCCGGATGCTGTACTTCATGGCCAGACGGGTACATTGGTAGCAGAGAGGGACAGCCTGGCCTTTGTGGGGGCAATTGAGTCCGAGGAATTTGACAGAGACAAAGTTAAATTACTTACAAGTAGTTATTTTGATTGGTCGATTCTTAAAGATAGATATTTAAATATCTTCGAATACTGAGTTACTCTAGGCAGTATTAGCTTCACCATTACTATGCCAATTAGTCAGCACTAAACAAATTACTAAATCCTGTAATGCATTGATATTAATAGCATTAATGTAAATTTTTAGGGGCTAGTCTCGTATCCCAGTTTTACTGCTTGCTAATCCACATTTTTGTATTATAGTTCTATAAAGTAGAACGTAATACGAACTATAAATGAACTCATTATTCACAGGGTTGATCACCTCAAAGATGCGCATACGCATTCTCATGCGTTTGTTTCTGAATCCAAATCAGAAGGCCTATCTTAGAGGCCTGGCAGATGAATTTGGTGCATCTACCAGTCAGGTTAGAGAAGAGTTACAGCATCTCAGTGAGTCAGGCCTTTTGCAAAGTAAAAAAGATGGTCGCCAGATGAACTATCAAGCCAATATTAATCATCCACTCTTTCCGGAACTTCAATCGATGGTCAAGAAATCACTGGGCATGGATCAAATCCTGGAAAGTGTTCTGGAACGGTTAGGAAATTTAAACAAAGCGTTTCTGATAGATGATTATGCACAAGGAAAAGATACCGGTCTTATTGATTTGGTATTGGTTGGCAATATAGATCGTGAAAATTTGGAAGACTTGGTAAAGAAAACGGAAAAATACATCGGTAGAAAAATTCGGACATTGATATTAACCCAATCCGAATATGAAAACATGGATAGTTTATTTAGTAAAAAACACAGATTGTTACTTTGGGGAACCGATGAATTAAAAAAAGTAAATAATTAAAAAATTATTTTCTGAAATATCATGGCACTAATGCGTTACCTATTATGGTATCGCATGGCGGTAGCGTGCTTAGTCAACAATTAGTTAAAAAATAATCCATAAAATTTTATGAGTGAATTGACGCAGAATAAATGGGATATTGAAATTTATCCAAAGAGAGGCTTGTTTGATATTAATTTAAGAGAGTTATGGGAACATCGTGATCTTCTCTATATGTTTGTAAAACGGGATATCATTACTGTCTACAAGCAAACAATTCTTGGTCCCCTGTGGTATTTCATTCAACCTATATTAACTATGTTTATTTTTATCATTGTATTTAGCAATATAGCTAAAATTCCAACGGACGATATCCCACCACCATTATTCTATTTGGCTGGTATAGTAATGTGGAATTACTTTGCTGACAGTTTTAGCCAAACCTCTGATACTTTTTATCAGAACAGCGCTTTGTTTGGAAAAGTATACTTCTCAAGATTGATCCTGCCTGTATCAAAGATTATCTCT
>CAZCXC010000313.1:0-6867 GCA_964502505.1 uncultured Enterobacteriaceae bacterium | reverse complement strand
ATCAATGCTGGAATCTTTAATATATTCGTACAAGCAAGAAAGATAAATAATGGTGCTATTAAATTCTATAAGAAACTTGGTTATGAAATTATTGATGAAAAAAGTGGTTTTTACAGAGGTCAAGAAACGGGTGTAATTTATGTCAAAAAACATAAGGGAAATGATAAATGCTACATAACAAATCGCTCAAGGACGTGACGTCGGAACCCGGCGCCCCTTAGCTCAATCGTTAAAGTGAATCATAAAATAAAAATGAAATGGCTGCTTATTACATTGTGGTTAGCTATGATTTTTAAAGAAATGGCATGGTATGCAATTGGCTTGGAGTTTTGGCGACAGTTGGAATGGGGGGCGATCATTTATTATGGTCTGCCAATTACAATAATAATATTAGCAATGCTAAATTTTTTATTTGGTATTCTAGGATTGAAACATCCAGAAATAAGAAAAGTATCTATTGTATCGGTATTGTCTGCCTTTATATGTTCATCACTTGCCATTATAGGATTATGGGGAGTAGTACATGGTTAAAATTAATATTAATATTCACTCTAACCAATCGCTCAAGCACAGGACGTCGCATAGTACCCACCGGGGCATAAACTTTGCCCCTTAGTTCAACCGTCATACGGAGTGGAGAATGATCTGCCCAAATTGTAAAGAGATTAACGAATTAACATGGAAACGTTACTGGATGTCTCCATTCGGTCGCCATGTGTGCCAATATTGTCAGGCGAAGTTTCGCATGGCTTATTCTGTTAAGTACTATCTGGCAATAATTGCTCTAAGCATAGTTTTTGGTTTGCTACCATTCATTATTGCTATTGTACTAGGTGCTTCATTTAAATTTGCGTTTGTAATTTTCTGGATTTTTGCTTTAAGTTTAGGGCTTCCGTTGGATAAGAAAATTGATAATACATGGCGTGGGACAGTATTGCGTGATAAATAATATTCTAGTTCCATATAATTAAGGTTATCAACAACGTGCCTGCGGCAACGGACGCAGCAAAGCTACCGCGGTTATAATGACGTTAAACCTTTAAAATATGAAAGCAGCTATTAAATGCGCAATGTTATCTATAGCGGTGAGTTTCCCGAGACGATACTGAGCCTTTGCATAATCCTGTTCAGCAGATAATGAGACGGGTAAATTTTCCTGTTTCAAGCCATCTGCTATACGTTCTCTCCAATCTGTATGAATTTCTCCAGAAAGATATATATTCCAGGTCGTTTTTTAAACCTCTTTTATTTAAGTGCTTAAATCGTTGTTAATAATTAGTAGTTACAAACTTAAAAGCAAACTTCACTTGTGACTATATCACCCTTTCAATTATGCATACTACTTGGTCTGTACTAGATTCTAATACTGGAACGTAATTATCATTATTTATTGAAATAAGTCTTACAATATTGGATACAAAAGTATTGACATAATGGTAAATTTCATCAGTGAGTAAATCTTTAAAAGATGAGCCAATCAAAAGACATTTCTGACCTGGTAACCAAAGCTAAGCGTGGGGATGTGAATGCCCAACTTACGCTGGCTGGGGTCTATGAAAACGGTATTGGGATTGATCAAGATTATGGTCTTGCGGCCAAGTGGTTTCTGCAGGCAGCTAAACTTGGATCACCAAAGGCGCAATCACATATCGGTGAAATGTATTTGCATGGCAATGGTGCTGATGAGGATTATGAAAAAGCCATCTTTTGGTTTCGCCAAGCGGCGGAACAGATTGAGCCTGATGGCTTGGCGAATCTAGCCTGGTGTTATCAAAATGGGCTCGGTACTGATAAGGATTATGAGAAGGCTTTCAGATGGTATAAGAAAGCAGCCAAATTAGGTCATGCAGGTGCGCGTTTTAATTTGGGTTATATGTATGCGAATGGGAATGGAGTAAAACAAGATAATAATCAGGCGATGGAGTGGTATCTTCTCGCTGCAAACCAGGGGCATGCGAGAGCACAACTCAATATTGGGCAAATGTATGCGCACGGCATAGGTGTTGAGCAAAATGACATTGAAGCTGTGGAATGGTTTCGAAAGGCTGCCGACCAGGATTACAGCAAGGCTCAATTTAATCTGGCTTTTATGTATGCAAATGGATTTGGTGTTCCAATTGATGAAAAGGAGGCAGCTAATTGGTATCGCAGGGCGGCAGAGCAGGGTTATCCTCGTGCAGAATATTTTATGGGTCTCTGTTACTTATATGGTAATGGAACAGTACAGGACCACTCCGAGGCACTACATTGGTTACTTAAAGTGGCCGAGCAAGGTTATCGTAAGGCACAATATAAATTAGGGAAAATCTTTGCCAAAGGACTTGGGGTATCAGCAGATCAGGAAGAAGCGGCAGAATGGTATCAATTATCTGCCGAACAGAATTATGCAAAGGCTCAGTATCGTCTTGGGGAACTCTATGCTAGCGGTCGGGGTGTTGATCAAAATGATAGGCTTGCTTGTGATTGGTATCTAAAGGCTGCACAACAAGGTAATTTGCCAGCACAATATTATTTAGGCTATATGTATGCAAAAGGCAGGGGCGTAGCAAAGGATTACACTAAAGCGTACAGTTGGCTTTATGTTGCGGCCACAGCCAATGAACCTCATGCACTAAGGGCAATTAGAAAGATAGAAAATAAATTAAATCACGCCGAGTTAGCCTATGCGATCAAAGCAGGCAAGCGCTTAAGTGCTGAGTTTGAGTTATAAATAAACGAATTAATTTTTTAATGACGCCTTCGTCCACGCCCACGCTTTTCGCGTGGTTCTTCAAAATTCACACGTAGTCGTTTGCCATTAAATTCCTTGCCATTTAATCCTGCTATAGCTGCTCTGGCTTCATGACCTTCCATTTCGATAAAGCCGAAACCTTTACACGCTCCCGAAAATACATCTGTGACAAGGTGTATAGAACGAACAGTACCAAACTCCGAAAACAAATCTTTTAGAGATTGTTCAGAAGTTTCTTTAGATAGATTGCCAACAAACATTTTTTTCAATTTGACTTCCTCAATAGAATACCAAGTATAACCATCTGGTCGGCATATAACGAAAAAACCCCACAGCACGTTGTGGGGTTCATAATTACCCTACAAACGTATTCAGCCAGAGGTTGAAACGCGTGTGCACTGAGGCCCTTTCGCACTCTCCTGCGATTCGAATTCAACAGACTGGCCTTCTTTTAAAGTCTTGAAGCCTTCTCCTTCAATTGTAGAAAAATGTACGAAAACATCCGGGCTGCCGTCAGCCGGTGTGATGAAACCATAACCTTTTGATTCATTGAACCATTTTACTGTACCAGTCGCCATGTAAATTACCTCTAATTTGTAAACTATTAATTATGTGTATGTTGCAAATTAGAAAAAGCAAATCACAGGAGATACCAAACTGGAACTGCTGAAATATCCAGACTAATGTGCAAACGTTGGCAGTTTAACCGACTGTTGATAGAAATACGAGTCTTGTAAGCTTAAATTAGGTTATGGTGAAATCAATTTGACCAAATAAAAAAAACGGTAGGCAGCTAACCTGCCGTTTTTTGCGAATAATCCTCAATCATGCTGCAGCTTTTTTTGAGAACCATTTTTCTAATGCTTCCGCACCACCTATATGTTCTCCATTAATGAAGATTTGTGGAAATGTCGAGGCGCCGGAAATTGCACGTAAACTACGATCTGAATAATCTTGGTTGAGCTCCAATTCTTCAAAGTGGATCCCTGCATCATGTAGCAAACCCTTGGCACGTGCACAAAACGGACATCCTTTTCGAGAAAATACGGTTACATCCAATGGTTTGTTCTCATTTGGTGCAATATGAGACAGCATAGTATCAGCATCAGACACACCATATGGATCACCAGGTTCTTGTGGTTCGATAAACATTTTCTCAATCAAGCCATCTTTAACCAGCATGGAGTAGCGCCAGGAACGTTTTCCAAAACCGAGATCATTTTTATCAATTAACAATCCCATGCCATCAGTAAATTCTCCATTACCATCTGGAATAAAATTGATGTTGTAAGCCCTTTGATCAGTTTTCCATTCATTCATAACAAATGCATCATTCACAGAAATGCAGATAATTTCATCAACGCCATTGGTTTTAAATATAGGAGCCAGTTGATTAAAACGAGGCACATGTGATGATGAACATGTAGGTGTAAAGGCACCAGGTAATGAAAAAACGATGACTGTTTTTCCATTAAATAAATCATCACTGGTCATATTAATCCATTCATGATCTTGGCGCGTGCGAAAAGTTACGTTTGGGACACGTTGTCCTTCTTTATTTTTAAACATATAAATACTCTCCTTTAAAATAAAAAGTTAAAATAATAAATAGAAATTTTATTAAAGGGCGTTTTTCGCCCTCAATTTAATTTTGAACTTCGAGCATACTGCGTAACATCCATGCGTTTTTTTCATGGATCTGCATCCGTTGTGTTAACAGATCGGCAGTAGGTTCATCATTTGCGCTATCAGAAATTTTAAAGACCGTTCGTGCTGTTCTCACCACAGTTTCCTGACCGATGACCAATTGATGAATCATCTCTTCAGCGCTTGGGACATCAGTTTCTTCTTCAATCTCTGTCAGTTTTGTAAATGCTTTGTAAGAACCAGGTGCTGCTACTCCCAAAGCGCGAATGCGTTCAGCTATTTCATCAACAGCAGTTGCCAGTTCGGTGTACTGTGCTTCAAACATTAAATGCAGTGTATTAAAAAGGGGCCCTGTTACGTTCCAATGGTAGTTGTGTGTTTTCAGGTACAAGGTATAGCTATCTGCCAGTACCTTGGCTAACCCATTGGCAATAGTCTTACGGTCATTTTCTGGAATACCAATATTTATATTCATGGCAATTCTCCCTCTTCGTTAATTTACTTTGATTATGGATGGTAGAGGAAGAATATTAATAAATATAATGAAATATTTATATCATTGTGATATAAAAAATAGAACAATAGAGATTGTATTTATGAGAAATTTACCAACAATTAAGCAATTACGCTATTTCATTGCATTGGAACAGCATGGACACTTTGGTAAAGCGGCCCAAGCATGTTTTGTTTCCCAATCCGCATTTAGTGTGGCTATTCGTGAGTTGGAAAACACATTGAATGTACAATTGGTCGATCGTAATAATAGAAACGTTACCATTACTACCACCGGTCAAGATGTTGCAGTCCAGGCGCGGCTTGTTATTAGAGACTTGGAATGTCTAGTTGATTTTGTGGAAAGCGATCACGCACCCTTATCAGGCAAGCTCAAGCTGGGTGTTATACCTACAATTGCCCCCTTTCTATTACCTCAGTTATTACCAAAGTTACGTAAGGCTTATCCTGATATTCAGCTTTATTTACTGGAAGATGTAACACAGCGTGTTTATACACAATTGATGGAAGGTAAACTCGATTTAATCATGATTGCATTACCTTTCGATCTTCGAAATGTAGAAAGTATGGTTCTTTTTAAAGATCCATTTTATTTCGCCTGTCGTAATAATAGTAAGCTGGTAGATCCTGAGCACTACACCACAAAACAATTACCCTCTGAAAGTGTTTTGTTATTAGAAGACGGACACTGTTTACGCAATCACGCACTTTCAGCATGTAAACTCAGTAATCAGGATAAAGTGAGCCGTATGACTGCGAGCAGTTTATTAACATTAGTACAAATGGTTGATGCTGATCTTGGTGTAACTTTTTTACCAGCCATGGTAAAAAACTCTTCCCTATTGAAAAACACTCAAGTTAAAATATATCCAACACCCACCAGCAGTTACCGAGAGATTGGTTTAGTTTGGCGTGTAGGCAGTGCTCGTGTAGATGAATTCAAATTATTTGGCAAGTTTATATGCGAGCACCATGGTATAAAATAATATGAGAGCTCTTCTCAATATAGTTTAAAATTTAATGAAGAGAGTCTTGGGGAGAAATATGAAATATCTACATACAATGGTTCGAGTTAATAATCTTGATGAAACGCTGGATTTTTTTTGTAACAAACTTGGATTAATACAAATAGAGCGAATGGATTATGAAGATGGACGTTTTACCCTGGTATTTCTTGCCGCACCGGCCGATGAGGAATCAGCAAAACAAGGTAAAGCACCAATGATTGAAATGACATACAACTGGGATCCGGAAGAATATACAGGGGGTCGTAATTTTGGTCACCTGGCATACCAAGTTGATAATATTTATGACACATGCCAAAAACTTATGGATGCTGGTGTCACAATTAACCGTCCACCAAGGGATGGTCACATGGCATTTGTGCGATCGCCTGACAATATTTCTATCGAACTGTTACAAAAAGGGAAAGCACTGGAACCACAGGAACCCTGGGCATCTATGGAGAATGCAGGTGAGTGGTAATAATTTATTTCTATTCATGTTGCGCCAGTTTTTTTAATCGTTCTTTCATTTTACTCGCCGCCATGGCATAACCACCGTCAGATCCATCAATGAAATGATAGTGATCACCTGAACGATTATTAATCATACATGTAACCAGCGCTGAATCTGAAGAATGGATTCCATAAACCAACTCATTTTCTTTGAAACGCTTTTCCAGGTAGTTTTCTAATGCTTTACGTTGTTCTGATGTTCCCGATATTACTTCACGTAGTAAACCATCAAATTTTTTAAAATCGGAATTTTTAATAAGGTCAGTTTTATAATCACCCCAGGCTACACCATTGATAGTGAGTTTAAAGTTCATAAATATCCAGCCTAATATATTTTGTAAGCGAATTAATAAGCTATATTTACAATACGCTAATTTACCTTTTCCAAAAGTTCTTACTTTAGTTTCATGTATTAATTTTTTTCTATCAAATGTTGTGTGTAGACCATTGAGGTAAACA
>CAZCXC010000312.1:0-4632 GCA_964502505.1 uncultured Enterobacteriaceae bacterium | reverse complement strand
AAAAATGATTTTGAATTTATAGAACACCTTGAGCAGGATCAATAGCGGATGTTCCCATACTGACTATTTCTTTTTTCAGTCTAACTTTCATGCGATAAAAAGGCATCTCTTCGACATAAGATTCTTTATGCACTAAATCTGAAAAACGGGAATCTTTTTTAAGGAATGTTAAAAAATGATCAATGCCTTCGCGAGAGCCTGCTACAGTTGCATTTATGCCCTCTTCCGCCAATAAGATTGTCCCTTTCAGATAATGTACTTCACACAACTCAAGTAGTGGCAAACGCAAGGCCTGGTAATCCGCTAACCGGACAAATTTATATATTGCAGCAACAACAATATTCATTAATGTATCTGACCCTTGTAATTCAAGCGACCACCAGTATGGCAAACTTACAATGCTTTAAGTATGCTATTCTTCATCTGGCACTTCTGGCAAAGTAAATGGAGTCGCCTTTGAGAGGGCTTGCATATAGATCAATCCCCCATGCGGACGATTTAAATCAGCAGTTTCATAAATATATTCGAATAAACTATCTGCTTTATCTTCTGGTACTTCAACAGTGAGTATTTCTTTTTCTGACTGTGCGCCTATTCCTCGATAAGCCAAAGGTGTAATTTTCCCAACTCCGCGTGCATTATTAATATTTGCTGAAAGTATATTATGTTCTGAACGCAATTGTTCAACCACGCCTGTCGCGCGCCCTTTTGGCAATATACAAGTAATCAGTTTTAGAGAAGCTAATTTCATGATTATTGTTAGTTAACTCCCCATATATGGTTTTGCCAATTTATTGACAATTTCAGGTGGCACATAAGTCGCTGCTTTTTCCAGTGGTGTAACATACATCACTCCCATTCCCGGGGTATCCAATTTACCTGCGATGTACATCTTTTCAAAGATACGATCGATCTGATCATTGGCAACCAATATATTGATAATTTCTTTTTCAACCTCTATTGCAAACCCCAATACCCCCAAACGTTCACGAATTCCCTCACCACGTGCATAATAAACCGTTGCCCCTTGTGCCCCTCCTTCTTGCGCTGCTTTGATAATATCATCAGCTAATCCACGCTGAATAATACACGTGATCAAAGCTACATCGGTCAATACGGTAATTTCTTTTTTACTCATGTCGCACTCACCTCGGCTTCTTCAATGTTTTGCTCTATATCTTCTCTTTTGTGGCGCTTATTTACCTTCCACTGTATCCATATGCCTGTCAGTAAGACAGAAATAATTGGTCCAATTGATGCCATGGAAAGTATACCAAAGCCATCAACCGCACCCACAGCGTTACCAAAACCTAAACCCATTGCTAACACTAAGGGGACTGTGACAGGTCCGGTTGTAACACCTGCACTGTCCCAGGCAACGTTAACAAATTCTTCAGACGATATTTTTGTCAGAAAAATAGCAATGGCATAACCTGGCACAATTAAATAAGCAATCGGAATCGAGTAAACTATTTTTAGTACACCAATCGCTATACCGGTACCCACACCTAATGAAACGGCATACATTAATGTTGACTTTCTAAAGGCACCATTAGTCAGGTTTTCAACAGTCATTCCTAACGCATTTAATGCAGGTTCTGCTAATGTTGCTCCGAACCCGAGCAACCAGGCAAAGATGATTGCAACAGCTATTCCGACTGTATATGTATACAGCGGTGAACCCGTTACAAATTCAAGTTGACTGAATGCTGCCGGAACAAGGCCTCCAGACTGCTCACCTAGTTTTGCCAGTCCATAACTTAAACCAACACTAAATACAATCATGCCTAAAACACAAAGTGTTATGCCATAGGCAATTTCACCTTTATGACGGATTTTTTCACGTAAAACCACGACCATGACAAAAATGAGAAAAAGTACGAGTGGCACTATCGCGCGAATACCTAAAACAATTTCTAACCCAGGTGTTTTTTCATACCAGGGTAATGATTCCGTCGTCTGCACAAGTGCAGCTGCACCCTGGATAATTTCTTCAGGTGATACCGTATTTGCAACATAAATTGCTAATACCTGAACGGCAATGATTGGAAATAATGATGCCAACATGACAATACCAAAACCGGAAAGCGATGAATTACCCTTACCGGCAGCAGCGGCAATACCTATACCTAAAGACAATACAAGGGGTACGGTTACAGGGCCAGTCGTTACAGCACCGCAATCCCAAGCAAGCCCTAATGTTTTACTGAGTTCTGGATCTGTATGAATATACATAGTGAGTAACATCGTTGGAAGCATTGCTAAATATACAAAGGGTTTAAGACTCCAACCATATAAAAATCGAACTGTACCAAGGACTACAGCCAGACCAACACCTATCCCCACAGCTAAAACCATTACGTCCGCCCAATCATTTAATAACGTATAAAGGTATGGCGCCTGATTAACGTCAACAATTGAACCTGCTGCTTTCAATGCACCAATGGCAGGTTCCGCAAAGGTCACGCTAATACCTAATATGAAAGCAACTGCCATGACCACAGGTAATTTTGATTTTGCAGGCAAAGTAGTACCAATCGATTCACCAAAAGGCATTAACCCCACTTTCAATCCTTCCATAAAAAACATAAGGCCGATAATTACAGAGACAAGCCCGCCAGTGATCACCCATGATTCAGCTACGTTTTGTCTCAATATTATTAGTTGGAATAAGACCAGATAAAGTGCCAACGGCACAACAGCTTTGACTTGATCCTTCAGCCGTGTACTAATGTATGGTTCTAGAATGTTATAAACATCAATAGAACGGATTTCCAGCTTTTCTGGCTTATACGGCAGCTCTTTACCTTCAGCATCTTTCGATACTTCAGGCGTTAACTCATTATAACTTAGCTGTTTTTGCTGGATGGTAATTTCACGAACAAAATCACCAAATCGAATTGTATTACTCATATATGTAAATATGGTGTCAATTTTCCCCGGGCAATAAGTGTATAATATTTAATAGTTAATTACGTTAAAAAATATCCATACAGTGAAAATTTCACATCCTAGAAAGGTTTCACAGACTGTAACCGGTGTGCCCACAAGTGAAGGCGCAGGCGTTAACCTGACTCGTGTTATGGGTATAAAAGAACTGAGCGAACTTGACCCATTTCTGTTACTGGATGAATTCCATTCAGACAAACCTGATGATTATATAGCCGGTTTCCCGGATCATCCTCATCGTGGTTTTGAAACTGTAACTTATATGATTGCAGGTCGGATACGTCACAAAGATAATGCAGGTCATGAGGGTGTCATCAATCCCGGTGATGTTCAATGGATGACGGCAGGTCGTGGCATAATTCATTCTGAAATGCCAGAACAGGAAAATGGATTGCTCTGGGGTTTTCAAATCTGGATTAACCTACCAGCATCAAAAAAAATGCAAGCCCCAAATTACCAGGAATTCGACCAAGACGAGCTACCGTTAGAGGTGCGTGATGGTAATGTAACATTGCATGTTATTGCAGGTGAAACATCGCAAGGTACAGTTAGCCCTGTTAAAAATATAGCCACACAAACAATTTATTTTAATATATCAATGCCACCAAATACTGAATTAGCAGAACCTGTCGCTATAGGGTTAAATTCATTTATTTATGTTTATGTTGGTAGCATCACAATTACTGACAATAAAGATATAAATACTACCATTAAAAAAGGAACACTCGCAGTACTTGATGACGGTGATGGCATTCTTATCAAAGCAAACAATACAGGTGCTAAATTAATATTGCTTGCTGCGCAGCCTATCAACGAACCTATAGTACGCGGGGGACCTTTTGTAATGAATACGCGTGATGAAATTCAACAAGCGTTTACTGATCTTGAACAAGGACGATTTTAAATATTTAAGTTATTGAAAATAATATAATTAACTTACTTTTTTACACATAAAAAAGCCTTGTTGGTAAACAACAAGGCTTTTAACTTTTAATTGTAGTTCCTTAACTTAATTTACTGCTTCCACCTGTACCAGGTTGTCTGAAAATGTAGGTGCATGTCCCATATTGGCAAACTCGTCAGAACTAATGCAATTAACAGTACCTTCATTTAATTGCCGCCAGTAGCCCAAAGTTGCAATGATGAGCCCCGAATTTACATCGTCAGTGATCTTCGCATCACCTTCAAAGCCACCGCGATCATTAAATACTCGAACTTTATCACCATTCTTTATCCCTCTGGGTTGTGCATCCTCTGTATTAATTAACACAAATTGTTCGCCCTGGCCTTTGATCTTGTGATCCATATTGGCATAACAGGAATTCAAAAAACCGTGGCTTTTGGGTGAAACGATATTTAATGGGTATTTCTTTGCCAGTTCTGGGTTGGTTTCCGCAGATTCTCTTGGTGGGACATAATCTGGCAAGCTATCCAGTGGTTCACCTGGTTGAAAACCCTCATACATCTGGCGGAAAGGTCCAGCCACGAAGTTAGTCGCCCCTTCAAGCTTGAATTCACATTTACCTGATCGTGTCGGGAAGTTTCCTTCTTTATGCGGGCAACGGTCATCTATAGTACCGACTTTCAAACGGGCAAAACCATGCTGACGCAAATAATTCAGATCAATGCCTTCACAAGCAGGCGAATCCCAATCAACATAGTTTTCCAGACATTCAGAATCAG
>CAZCXC010000311.1:0-14913 GCA_964502505.1 uncultured Enterobacteriaceae bacterium | reverse complement strand
CTGTGGGATACCAACCCTTACCGGCATATGAAAAATTTCTTCGGCGAGCTCAACTGCGCCTTCCATTTTTGAACTGCCTCCAGTCAAAACAACACCAGCTGCTATAAGATTTTCAAAGCCACTACGTCGCAATTCCGACTGAACAAGAGTAAATAACTCTTCATACCGTGGTTCAACAACCTCAGCTAATGTCTGTCGAGCAAGTCTTCGAGATGGACGATCCCCAACACTCGGTACTTCGATAGTTTCTTCCGGGTTCGCCAATTGTGTTAGCGCACACGCATATTGCACTTTAATATCTTCTGCATGTTGCGTAGGTGTTCGCAAAGCAACAGCAATATCATTTGTCACCTGATCTCCTGCTATTGGGATCACCGCTGTATGATAAATTGCACCGTCGGTAAAGACAGCAATATCAGTTGTACCGCCACCAATATCGACGAGACAAATTCCTAATTCTTTTTCATCTTGTGTCAGTACTGAATAACTAGCAGCTAATTGTTCTAGAATTATATCGTCTACTTCAAGACCACAACGACGAACACATTTAATAATATTCTGTGCAGCACTGACTGCACCGGTCACCATGTGTACCTTTGCTTCAAGCCTGACTCCTGACATACCAATAGGCTCTTTCACACCTTCCTGATTATCAATAACAAACTCCTGCGGCAAAATATGCAGAATTTTTTGATCGGCCGGGATTGCAACTGCTCGTGCAGCATCTATTACTCTGTCAACATCATTTATGGAAACTTCATTATCTCGTATCGCAACGATGCCATGTGAATTAAGACTTCGAATATGGCTTCCTGCAATACCTGCATAAACTGAGTGGATCTCACAGCCCGACATTAACTCCGCTTCTTCGATAGCCCTTTGAATTGAATGCACTGTTGATTCAATATTGACTACAACACCTTTTTTCAAACCATGGGAACGACTCGAACCAATACCAATAATATCAACTTCATTATCAACAGTGATTGCACCAACAATTGCCACCACTTTTGAAGTACCAATATCCAGACCAACAATGAGATTTTTGTCAGTGTTTTTTGCCATTGTTGCTATGCCCCCTGTTCCACATCAAATTCGGCTTTGGTTTCATTCCATTGCACAGCAAATCCATTGGTGTAACGCATATCAATCTGCCTTGCTTGTGCCAGTTTTTCGTGTAACCCTAATGGCACATAATGAATAAATCGCGTAACACGTTTATCAATGTTTGAACGACCAATAATGACACGGAGATCATTATTCAATACAAATGTCCATGCTCTACGATCATTTAATTTCAATTGAACTAGCTGCATATTAAGTTTTTCCAAAAGTAAATTTATTTGTTGGTATTTAGACATTAATAATTTCTCCATCCCTGCAGGCCCATCAAGAATGGGCAATTCAGCTGGGAAAGAGGCTGCATCAGGAAAAAATAGATCACCATCTTTATTTAGAAGTCCTTTATTTTTCCAACGACTAATGGCTATTTGTTCCTTTACAGATACACGTAATCCATCTGGCCATATACGATGCACAGAAACATCATAAACCCACGGTTCTTTTAGCACTGCTTCCCTGATAGCAGTAACATCAATATTAAAAAAGCCACCTCTCACTTTATCTTCTACTAATTTTTGTAATGTTAAAGTTGAAAGCTGCCGGAACTCACCTTCAATGCGTACTTGTTTGATGGGTAATGTTGATGGATCGTTAAACCGAAAAATTACAAAAACCATAATCACTGTTATTGATAGGACTATAAATATTTCCGGTAATGATATTTTGTGCATGCCAGTTTTAAATGGATGCTTATCAGCCTGTTCGTTTTCAAGATTATTTTTTTTAATATCAGAATTCATTGGGAAACTTTTTCCTTTAATTTACTATGCTGGTATCCAGTATCCGTAACACCAATTCGTCAAAATTAATTCCTGCCTGTTTGGCCGCCATAGGAACTAAACTATGACTGGTCAACCCTGGAACGGTATTCACTTCTATTAACCAAGGTTGTTCTTCACTATCCAGTAATAAATCAACTCGCCCCCAACCACTTGCGCCAAGAGCCTTAAAAGCATTTAAAGCAAGCTCTCCCAACATTTTTTCCTTACTTCCTTCTAATCTACATGGACAAATATATTGTGTAGAATCATCTTCATATTTAGCTTGATAGTCATAAAACTCTCGCGGCGTCTCTAACCTTATTAATGGCAATATTTCATCCCCAAGAATGGCTATTGTATATTCAGCACCCTCTATCCAGCACTCCGCCATCACCTGATCGTCGTATTGATACGCTTCACGCCATGCGTTCTCAAGCTGTTCGACTTGTATTACCTTACTTGCACCAAAACTCGATCCTTCTCTGACAGGTTTAATCATCAAGGGAAGGCCCAATGAATCACACACAGTGTGCCAATCCGTATTCTCATTTAACTCAATAAAATTCGGTGTGGGTAAACCCAAGCTTTGCCAAATCCTTTTACTGCGACATTTATCCATTGCCAATGCGGAGCCAAGCACATCGCTGCCGGTATAAGCCAATTCGATCGTGTCCAAACCACCTTGCATCGTTCCATCTTCACCACCGCGCCCATGCAAGGCGATAAATACCCGATCATAATTTTCTTTGCTCATCTCACTAAGAACGCCGTCACCAACGTCGACTGCATGTGCATCAACGCCTTTACGTTTTAATGCGGCAAGCACTGCCTGCCCACTCTCAATGGAAATTTCGCGCTCAGCTGAACCGCCACCCATCATGACTGCAACCTTCCCATATTCACCAATGTTATATTTACGTTCATTTGCGCTCATTCGTGGACTCTATTATTTATCTTCACCTACTATCCTAACTTCAGATCTCAACTCCACAGCATGCTCACGTTTTACAACTTCCTGAATATGGATAATCAACTGTTCAATATCAGCTGCTGTGGCCCCACCCAGATTAATAATGAAATTGGCATGCTTATCAGACACGCAAGCATCACCAATACATTTGCCTTTTAATCCACAAGATTCAATTAAACGTGCGGCATAATCATCGGGAGGATTTCTAAAAACAGAACCACAACTTGCTTGACCTAAAGGTTGAGTTAATGCACGCTCTTTTAGTAATTGGCTGATACGTTGGGATGCAATTTTTTCAGAATCTATACCGAGTTGTAATTCTGCAGTGATAAACCATTCATCATTTGCCAAATTGACATCCCGATAAGCTATCTCGAATTCATCCTTGTTTCGCTTTATACGTTGTCCCAATCGATTCAGTATTTCGACAGATGAAACAATATCCCAAGTCTCTCCACCAAAGGCACCGGCATTCATTGCAAGTGCGCCGCCCATAGTACCGGGAATCCCTGCCAAAAATTCTGCACCAAGCAACTCCGATTTTGCACAGAATCTTGCAACTTTTGCACAAGGCACACCTGCACTAACTCGAACCAGATTACCCTCTACTACTTCAAGTTCATTTAGAACACTGGCCACTGATATAACAGTTCCTTTGATCCCACCATCACGCACCAATAGATTGCTACCCATGCCAACCCATAGTATTGGTTCTACTTCTGACAAGCTGGTCAGAAAACAACTTAAATCATCGATATCTGCCGGCTCAAAATAACATTCAGCGTATCCACCCACATGCCAGGATGTATGCTTCGCCATCGGCTCATCATATTTTAAAACTCCCCTTATTTGGGTTTCATGCATTACCTTACTCACTATATCCGCAGCAATATCTTTCTGATTTGAAAAAAAATTATATTCATGTCTCACCTGTAACACTATGCAACCTCAATGCACATTCGCATTTAACTGACATGTCAATTCAGAGGCTAATGATCCAATATCACCTGCGCCCAGGATTAATAAAATGTCATCATCTTCAACTACGCTTTTTAGATATGATCCGATTTTACTTCTTTCCTCAACAAATATTGGATCGACCTGACCACGGATCCTGATTGCACGACATAACGATTTACTATCAGCACCAGTAATAATCTCTTCACCTGCGGCATAGACATCTAATAAAAACAAAACATCAACCGTGGATAACACATCAGTGAAATCTTCAAATAAATCACGGGTACGGGTATATCGATGCGGCTGATAGATTAGTATCAGCCGGCGATTTGGCCAACCGGAATGTATCGCTTCAATAGTTGCTTTAATTTCACGTGGATGATGGGCATAGTCATCAATTAACAGCACACATTTATTATTAATTTTCACATTACCAATTACCTGGCAACGTCTTGCAATTCCTTGGAAATTTTTCAGCGCTTGAACAATCGACTCTTCAGAAATTTGCAACTCATGTGCAATAGCAATTGCAGCTAATGCATTCTGCACATTGTGTTTCCCCGGAAGATTCAATTCGATTTCTAACCAATCCTTACATCCTTCTCTGGATACCTTAAACCAGGTTTTATTCTGTTCCTGTTTGATAATATGAGCACAAAAATCAGCATCATAATCAACACTGTAAGTCAGCACCGGTTTTACAATTTCATCACGAATTTCTTGTACTCCCTTATCATCTAAACAAATCACAGCTAAGCCATAAAAAGGTAATCTTTGTAGAAACTCAACAAAATTATTACGAAGACAAGCATAATCCCCACCGTATGTATCAAGATGGTCAGAATCGATATTAGTGAGGACGGCAATAATGGGTTGTAAGTGCAAAAACGAAGCGTCACTCTCATCCGCCTCGGCCACTAGGTATTTACTGCTACCTAATTTTGCATGTGAACCTGAACTGTTTAATAAGCCACCGATAATATAAGTTGGGTCAAGTCCACCTTCAGCCAACACACTGGCAATTAAACTTGTGGTTGTCGTCTTACCATGCGTACCCGCAACGGCTATACCTTGTCTGAAACGCATTAACTCGGCCAACATCTCTGCACGCGGTACGACAGGGATATGTCTTGCACGTGCTTCTATCCATTCCGGATTGTTTTCTGCTACAGCACTGGACACGACAACGACATCACTTCCGTTAATATGTTCGGACGCATGTCCAGTAACAACATTAACACCCATTTTTTGTAAATGCTTCGTCGCTTGATTCTCTTTCAAATCAGAACCTGAAATGGCATAACCAAGATTAAGAAACACTTCTGCAACCCCGCTCATACCAGCGCCTCCAATACCAATAAAATGAATATGTCGAACACGACCCATGTCATATCCAGTTTGTTTAGGCATAAGCTGCCTCCATACATAACTCTGATACTTGTCGTGTGGCTTGAGGTTTAGATTGTGCCTTTGCCACATTAGCCATTTCCTGCAAGCGATGACGAGAGCGAAACAGTTCGCATAAGCAATTGGCAAGTTTTTCTTTGGTTAATTCTGACTGTTGACAAATAATAGCCCCACCACTATCACTAAGATAACGGGCATTAGCTGTTTGATGGTCATCCACTGCGTAAGGATAAGGAACAAGTATTGATGCAATGCCAACTGCCGCCAGTTCTGCAATTGTTAATGCACCAGCTCTACATATTACAACATCAGCCCAAGAATACGCTTCTGCCATATCGTCTATAAAAGGTACAAGTTCTGCAGTTATGCTAAATGATTTGTATCGTAACTCTGCCTCATTAAATAATTTCTCTCCTGTTTGATGTCTGACTCCAAATTTCACATCATCAGGCAAAATAGCCAAGGTTTCAGGAATTATTTCATTTAATACACGTGCACCAAGACTACCGCCAAGTACCAATAGTCGTATATTTGATTCAGTTTGTGGTTTTGTTTGTGACTTTACTGTCTGTACATTCAATATTTCATCGCGTACTGGATTGCCTGTTATATGAACTACTAAAGATTTTTTAAATGCATTTGGAAATGCGGCCATGACAGTATGTGAAAATGGCGCTAATAAACAATTGGTCAGTCCGGCAATTGCATTCTGTTCATGGATACAAAGAGGAATACGCATTAGCCATGCCGCAACACCACCAGGTCCACTTACAAATCCACCCATTCCCAATACGGCTGCAGGTCGACGCCGCACTAATATTATTATCGTTTGCAATAACGCTATTAACACTATAAATGGCGCAAATAACCATTTGATAAACCCTTTCCCGCGCAAACCACTAATATTGATAGTTAATAATTGATAGCCTTGTGCCGGAACAACTTTTGCCTCAAGACCTTTTGCCGTACCTAACCATAAAAGTGGAATACCTTGTTGCTGCAAATAATTTGCAACTGCCAGTGCCGGATAAACATGCCCTCCCGTACCTCCTGCCATAATCATGATAGGCTTATGTGACATAGGCATTCACCTTATTGGCTAATGACTTTCGTGTTTTACCATTCTCATAGTCAACACGCAGTAACACCCCAAGTAATACACAAGTAACAATAATACTGTTACCACCATAACTTATTAGTGGGAGTGTCAATCCTTTGGTTGGCAATACTCCCATGTTCACACCAATATTAATAAATGCCTGTATTGCTATGATCAGCCCACATCCGTACGCAAAATATGCAGAAAAATATTGGCCTACACGCTCTGCCAAATGACCAATTACAAAGGCGCGCCATACCAGAAAACAAAATATAAAAATTACCAGTGTACTGCCAAACAAACCTAACTCTTCAGCTAATACGGCAAAAACAAAATCTGTATGTGCCTCTGGGAGGTAAAAAAGTTTTTGTACACTACCACCCAAACCTACTCCCAACCAATCACCTCTGCCAAACGCAATTAAAGCTTGCGTTAATTGAAACCCATGATTGAAAGGATCTTGCCAAGGATCAGAAAAACTCATTAACCGTTGCAATCGATATGGAGATAAAACAGCCAAACTGAGTAATGAACTTATTGCAACCATCCCCCACGCAAAAAATCTGCTTAACGGGACACCACCCATAAACAACATACCCAAAGCAGTAGCAAACAAAACAACACAAGCGCCATAGTCTGGCTCTAGCAATAACAGACCTGCTAGTATAGTTAACACTATAATTGGATGGACAAAACCGGAAAAACTTTCGCGGATCTGTTGTTCACGTCGCACCATATAGCCTGCTATATAGACAATAACAATAAATTTTATTGGTTCAGATACTTGTAACGCAAAAGGTCCCAGATAAACCCAACGTAAACTTCCATTAACTTCGCGTCCTACACCAGGGATAAGAACTAGAATAAGAAGGACAAATCCAAACAACAACATTGGCACACTTGATTTTTGCCAAATAGTCATGGGAGTCTTTAATGTAACAAAAGCTAAGACCAATCCGATACAAACAGAAAACATTTGGCGCCAGAAATAATACAGAGGATTTTGAAAATTACGTTCCGCAATAGTAACGGATGAAGAAGCCACCATAACTAAGCCAAATAAAATTAAAAATATAATTATGCTGATCAACCAGGCATCATATTGAAATTGTAAATGTCCCTGATGAGTTGAGCTGTTTACGGGGACAGCCTGTGGTTGATTGCTGTGCATTTATAAATCCTTCAATTTAGCTACAGCCTTGTTAAAGGCATTACCACGCGCTTCATAGTTTTCAAACATATCGAAACTTGCACAAGCGGGTGAAAGTAGTACCAAATCACCCGGTGATGCAATTTCTGCTGCAGTGCTTACTGCAGACTCGATTGTGTCTGCTTCATAAACTGTGAGCAGATCTTGTAACACTGATTTAATTATATGACCATCGCGTCCAATAACAATTACAGAACGTACCAGACCTTCAACTACTTTAACCAATTCGCTAAAATCAGCCCCCTTTGCTTCGCCGCCTGCAATCAAAATAATATTTTCTTTTTCAGTTAAACCTGTGATTGCAGCACAACACGCTGCAACATTAGTGCCTTTTGAATCATTGTACCAATCCACGTCCTTAATTTTTGCAACCCACTGACAACGGTGTGGCAAACCAGAAAATGTTTCTAAAATTTTCAGCGCTGCTTCTCTGGGTACATTAATAGCATCAACTAATGCTAGCGCAGCAAGCACATTAGCAACATTATGTTTGCCGGGGAGTCGTAACTGATCTGCAGCGATTAATTTTTCATCTGCTTTAACCAACCAGGTTTTTCCAGCATAGATACGTGTACCATATTGTCCTGCTTCCGGTTCACCCAGAGTAAACCCTATACTATTTCTATCAACAGCAGTCATTGCAGCAACATGTTCATCATCAACGTTGATCACCATCGTCCCATCACCACTATAAATATGTGCTTTTGCATTAGCATATTCTGCAAGATTCGCATAACGCTCCATATGATCTTCAGAAATATTCAATACCACAGCAGCAACAGCATTTAGTGATGACACTGTTTCTAACTGAAAACTGGAGAGTTCTAACACAAAGACATCAGGTTCTTCTTGCTTGAGAAGATCAAGCACAGGCGTACCAATATTGCCACCCTTTGCCACATTCATTCCGGCTGCTTTTACCATTTCCGCAATCAATGTTGTAACAGTACTCTTTCCATTTGATCCTGTAACTGCAACAACAGGCGTATGAACATGTCGGCAAAAAATTTCAATATCACCATAAACCTTTACCCCGGATTGAATGGCTGTTGCAATTGCCGGTTCTTGCATGGAGACACCCGGACTGATTAATAATTCTCGCGCATTCATCAATAATTCATTATCAAATTCTCCCAGGTACAGTGGCACAGCAGGTAATGACTGTTGCATGACCTCATGCATCGGTGGATTTTCCCGACTATCTGTTACAGCAAAATTTATATTTTGCCTATCCAAAAAACAGGCACTGGAATAACCAGTCTTACCCAAACCGACAACCACAATATCAAAACAATTTTTCGTATCCGTATTCATTACCCATTTTTCAGCAGCGTAAACCAATGCCAATTACTCAACGTATTTTCAGGCTTGCCAGGCCTATTAATACCAACACCACGGTTATGATCCAAAAACGTACAATAACCCGCGGCTCCGGCCATCCTTTTAATTCGTAGTGGTGATGCAATGGCGCCATGTGAAAAATACGACGACCGGTCAACTTGTAAGAACCGACTTGTAAGATGACCGATACTGTCTCGATCACAAATACACCCCCCATAATAAATAATACGAGTTCTTGACGGACAACCACGGCCACAATACCTAAAGCTGCACCTAGTGCTAAGGCACCAATGTCTCCCATAAAAACCTGGGCTGGATACGTGTTAAACCATAGAAAACCAAGTCCTGAACCCACCATCGCACCACAGAAAATGGCAACTTCACCGACACCGGGAACATAGGGGATATAAAGATGTTTGGCGAAAACAGAGTGACCTGTCGTATAAGCAAAGATAGCCAAGGCACCTGCAACCATGACAGTAGGTAAAATCGCCAAGCCATCCAGCCCATCAGTAAGATTTACAGCATTGCTGGTACCAACGATCACAAAATAGGCCAGTACAATGTATAACCAACCTAAATCAAGATTAACTACTTTGACAAAAGGCACAATCAATTCGGTTTCTGCAGGTACTTGTGCACTTACATAAAGAAACGTAGCAGCCACTATAGCAATGATTGATTGCCAGAAATATTTATAACGCGCCGATAGGCCTTTTGAATTTTGTTGTACAATCTTTCGATAATCATCAACCCAGCCTATAACACCAAACAGTAGGGTAACGATTAACACTACCCAGACAAACCGATTTCTCAGATCAGCCCAACAGAGTGTACTGACAGCGATCGATACAAGTATTAATAATCCTCCCATCGTTGGTGTGCCAGATTTTGCAAGATGAGATTCAGGTCCATCATCGCGCACTTTCTGACCAATCTGGTATTCACTCAAACGCTTAATAAGGAATGGGCCAACAATAAGTGCAATAAGTAATGAGGTCAGTACACCTAAAATAGTGCGCAAAGTAAGATATTGAAAAACATTGAAGCCACTATGATATTCAGCAAGATATTCAGTTAACCATAACAACACTGATCACTCCCCCCCCACTAATGCATTAACAATACGTTCCATTTGCATTGCACGTGAACCTTTAATCAATAGCGTTACATCTTGATTGATTTCAGCTCGTATTTTTTCAATCAATTCATCAACTACCTGATAATGTTGCGCACCATGTCCAAATGATTGAATACTTGCATGGCTTAGATCACCCAGTGCATATAATCTTTCAATACCACTTGCTGCTGCCATTGCACCTACATCTCTGTGCAACTGCTCTGCTTCCTGTCCCAACTCACGCATATCGCCCAAAACTAACCAGCGTTTCCCCTGAAATTCTGACAGCACCTTGATTGCTGCATCGAATGAAGCAGGATTGGCGTTATAGGTATCATCAATAATTCTTGAATTATTCATCCCCAACTTAAACTGTAAGCGACCTGTCGCGGTGAGCATATTTTCAAGCCCTTGTTTAATAAATTGTGGCTCGATATCCAAACAAATGGCACACGCACTGGCGGCCAAGGCATTTAAAACATTATGTCTCCCAAGTAGCGATAGTGAGATATCGAGTGAGCCCACTGAAGAAGACATGACAAAATCCGTTTTACTCGATGTGTTCGATTGCCGTATTGAACTTGCAGTAAGATCTGCCGGCTTCTCTATACCAAAACTAAACTGTTTCAAATCTGTGATCTTTTCGCGCCAAAAATCCGCATAGGGATCATCAGCATTGACAACGGCAATACCCGTCGGTTCGAGATTTTCATAAATCTCGGCTTTAGCCCTAGCCACACCATCTATACTGCCAAAACCTTCCAAATGTGCCGGAGCGCATTGAGTTATCACTGCAACGGTGGGTTGGGCAATTCGGCTAAGTCTTTCAATTTCGCCCGGTTGGTTTGCACCCATCTCGATCACGGCATAACGATGTTCATCACCTAAACCAAATAATGTTAATGGCACCCCGATATCATTATTTAGATTGCCTTGAGTTGCCAAGACAGGTGCCTGCAATTTGAGAATTGAAGCCAGCATTTCTTTAACCGTAGTTTTTCCATTACTACCGGTAATGGCGACTAACGGGATATTAAAATTTTTGCGCCAATATTGTGCCAGACTGCCCATCGCATAACGTGTATCACTCACATGGATCATTGGCAAGGAAACATCATCTTGTCTTTCGATCAACGCAGCAGATGCACCATGCTGCTCTGCATCCTGGATGAAATCATGACCGTCAAAACGCTCACCCTTGAGGGCAATAAATAATTCGCCTGCATGCAACTCCCGACTGTTGGAACTGCATCCTGTAAATTCCACATCTTCACCCAGATAAGATGCTTTTAAACATGCGGCAGCTTCTGAAAGTTTCATATTGATCACTTAGCGTGCTCCAATAATTTAGAAACAACTGCCTGATCACTGAATTCTTTACGAACACCCTTTATCTCTTGGTAGCTTTCATGTCCCTTCCCCGCTATCAAAATAATATCGTTCTTCCTTGCTGTATGTATTACATTCTTGATAGCTTCTTCGCGATTGATTCTAATAGTGATAGGATCTTTGTTTTCAATTCCGCTCAAGATATCTCGAATAATGTCACCGGGATCTTCATTTCTGGGATTATCATTTGTCAGGATAATCTCATCAGCATACTGTTGTGCTACATTACCCATCAAAGCACGTTTGCCTTTGTCCCGATCACCACCACAACCAAAAACACAATAAAGCGTGCCCTGACATATTGATTTTAATGTTCGTAATACCTGTGCTAAAGCGTCAGGTGTATGTGCATAATCAACAACAACAAGTGGTTGTACAACTCCACCGAAACATTCCATTCTTCCCGGGGCAGAACTGCACAATGACAAACGTCTTACAGCTTCAGTTAAAGGGATATCCAATAAACACAGAGCAGATAAACAAGCGAGTAAATTATAAGCGTTGAATTTCCCTAACAGATTTGTTTCTAATGAATCTGTTCCCCACGGCGTCATTAATTCCAGCACCATTCCATTCATATGCTCAGTGTTTATTTTTCCTGCAACGAGTGGAACACCAGACTCAGAAATACTTTTTAGATCATCAACGAGAGTATAAGCAATAACATTAACTTCCTGATTTAGAGCATCCAATATCGATTGACCTAAATCATCATCAAAATTAATCACAGCCCTGCTAATTGAATAATCCGTAAAAAACTGCCGCTTGGCATTTGCATAATTTTCAATATCGCCATGGTAATCAAGATGGTCCCGACTCAAGTTGGTAAATATCCCCAAATCAAAATCGACTCCAGCAATGCGATGTTGATCCAAACCATGTGACGATACTTCCATAACAACCTGAGACAGATCTCGATCACGCATATCAAATAGTAAACGTTGCAGTGTGACAGGATCCGGCGTAGTAGTGAGACCATCATTAAGATCATTAACAGTCCCATAACCCAAAGTGCCTATAAGACCACAATCACAACCAGCAGACGATAACGCCTGCGCTAACATATAACCGATTGAGGTCTTGCCATTCGTGCCGGTTATACCAGTAATAGTCATGGCCTTAGAAGGTTCACCAAAAAAACGACTAGTGATAATTCCGACTTTGGAATCTAAATCTGTTACATAAAAGATCGGTATTTTGGAAGCAACTTGATCCGACAGACTACCGATTTCTGCAACGACAGCACATGCACCCGCACGAATAGCATCATCAACAAATTTAGCCCCTTCACGATATGCGATAAATAAGTCACTCGCTTGAACGGTCCGGCTATCTATTGCTAGCCCGGTCACTTCCAGATCATCCCCAGGTGATACTGGAGAAAACCCTTGCAAGAGTGAAGTTAGCGATATGCCCTCTGTTATTGAGATTGCAGCCATCATTATTCGAGTTTCTCTCCAAAACTGACGGTTTCAGCAACGATCTGCCCACCTAACTCAGGTAAGTTATCTGGATTAATGTTGAATAAACGCAATGCGTTGGTCATGACCTTGGAAAATATCGGTGCTGCTACTTGCCCACCATAATGTTGTTGCCCACCCGGTTCATCAATGATTACAACCATTGCCAAACGCGGATTACTTACCGGTGCAATGCCGGCAAACAAAGAAAAATATCGATCTTCAGAATAACCACCCACTGCTGATTTATGCACTGTCCCAGTTTTTCCGGCAATTCGATAACCATTAACTGCCGCTTGTTGACCTGTACCTTCCTTATTCACAACTTTTTCCAACATTGCTAAAACTTGATTGGCGGTGTCCTCGGAAACTATGCGCTTACCATAAACAGGCGTTATCACTTTATGAAATGATAAAGGTAATAGCTCACCTCCAGTGGCAAAAACTAAATAGGCTTGTGCTAATTGAAGGGCAGTAACAGATAAACCATAACCAAATGCAATTGTAGCCAGCTCAACTTCTGACCAATTATTATAAGTGTTCAAATAACCTGGGGACTCTCCAGGAAAACCACTACCCGTCGTTTGTCCAAAGCCAAACTTAGAAAAAATTTCCCATAAATTACTTGGCTCAAGAGATAATGCAATTTTACTTGCACCTACATTACTTGACTTTTTTATAACGGTTTCAACATCTATGACGCCATAATTTCTAATATCCCTGATAGTATGTTCACCCACTTTTAATTGTCCCGGTCGTGTATCGATAGATGTATCAGGTGCGTATAAACCGGATTCAAGTGCGGCAGCAATAGTAAAAGGTTTTATTGTAGAACCCGGCTCAAATACATCAGTAGCTGCACGGTTTCGATAATACTCACTCTTTAAACCACTTCGGTTATTCGGGTTGTAAGACGGTTGGCCCACCATAGCAATGACTTCACCCGTCGTTACATCAAGCATTACCAATGAACCACCACGCGCTTGGTGCATATTAACTGCAGATTTCAATTCTCGATAAGCCAAATACTGAATTCTTCGATCAATACTTAGCTGGAGTGTTTTACCCGGATCGGGTTCCTTTATACTTTCAATATTTTCGACAACCCGCCCTAGACGATCTTTCAAGACTCGTTTACTGCCGGATGTTCCATTCAACCACTCATCATAAGCCAGCTCTAAACCTTCCTGACCTACATCATCAACATTTGTAAAACCAATAATATGTGATGTTACTTCACCCAATGGATAGTAACGACGAAATTCCCGTTGTAACGAAATTCCCGGAATATTAAGGGCTATTATCTTTTCAGATAAATCTGGATCAACATGACGCTTTAAATAAACAAACTTTCTACCAATGCGATCTTTGAGCATTGCTTCAAGCTCAACCTCAGTTATATCAAGCAATCGTGCAAGTGGTAGTATAGTAGTGTCAGACATAATAACTTCACGTGGCGTTGCCCCAAATTGAACTTACTGGCGTACTGATAGCAAGCGGCTCGCCATTACGGTCAATAATCATGCCGCGGTGTGCTGGTATTTCTACAACACGTATTGACCTTGCATCACCATGATTTTGTAGAAACCCTTTATTAAATACCTGTAAATCAACAGCACGCCACAATAATGCTGTCATACCTAGCATAAATAGGCTCAGTAACATCCATCGACGCCCTGAGTATGTCTGTTTCAACTTAACTTCAGTCATTGCTTGATTAATATAATCTCCTTCATTTCAGGAGTTTTCATTTTCAGTTCATCACGAGCTAACGATTCAACCCTGTCATCCGTCGCCCATGTGCTCTGTTCAAGTTGTAAGCGCCCCCATTCTTCATCTAACATATTTCTCTCTTTTTCCAAATCTTGAATTTCAACAAATAACTTCCGCGTTTGATGGCGTGCAAAGACAACTTCAACAGCAGAAACAAAAACCATTGTTGTGAGTATTAAAAGAACAAAGCGGTTCATGCTCTTATCCTTTCAGCAATTCTTAGAATTGCACTCCTAGCACGTTGGTTATTTTTAATTTCATCTTTTGTTGGATAAATTGCTTTCCCTATTGCTTTCAATCT
>CAZCXC010000310.1:0-20691 GCA_964502505.1 uncultured Enterobacteriaceae bacterium | reverse complement strand
GATTGTCGTATCCCACACTGAAAAGATTATACCTATGATTAAAACAGGCAAGGTAATGGGACAACTATAAATAATAATAAATTAGTAATTGAGCACATTTATCCAGTAAATAAAATGATTAGTTTCCTGAATTGTGACAGTAGAATGCAATGTCGTGATTCAGGTAATAAAAAATTTATACGCATGGAAGCTGATTTACACAACCTTTACCCTATCTGGCAAAATTTGCACAATTTTTATTATGATTCAAATTATGGTGTCATTAAAGGTGAAGATTGGCGCTATGATGGCTGTGACTTTGAACGAAAAAGTGGTGTTGCAGAGCCCAGGCCTCTTGCCCGCGGGAATATTGCACGTTCTATTTTTTATATGCATTACAAATATGGTGTGCCTTTAGAAAAAGAATTATTATCATTATTTAAAGAATGGAATAATCAGGATCCACCAAGCAAACATGAACTTCAGAGAAATAGCAAAATTGAAAAAATCCAGGGAAACAGAAATCCTTATATTGATAATCCAAAGTTAGCTGAAAAAATAATCGCAAAGGATTAGATGCATCGCATTGATATCATTTCCTTCCTGTACCTAATAGCAGGGATTTTATTATTAAGTGCCTGTGACGAGAGGAACCAATCACCATTACCCATTGTTACTCTGTCGGGATTTACTATGGGAACGAGTTATAATATCAAACTAAATCATGAAACAGATGATATTGATAGTAAGTTATTGAAATCTGAAATTGATAGGATTTTATTACAGATAAACAATCAGATGTCGACATACCAGGAAGATTCAGAACTATCAAAAATTAATCAGTCACGATCTCTTGAATGGATCAATATCTCAGCTGACCTCTTTACTGTAATCAATACTGCACTTTCTATCAGTAATAAAACTACTGGTGCATTCGATATTACAATTGGTCCTATTGTAAACCTTTGGGGCTTTGGGCCTACGGAACAACCGGAACAAATTCCAACAGATGAAAACATCGCTGCAACATTAGAATCTACTGGCTACCAGTATTTGCATTTACGTAAATCACCTCTTGCTTTAAAAAAAGATAAAGAGGATATTTATATTGATTTATCAGGTATTGCCAAAGGCTATGCAGTTGACAAAATCGCTGCACATTTAGATCAGGAAGCAATTAATAATTATATGATTGAAATAGGTGGTGAAATAAAGGCGAAAGGCGTTAATCATCAAAATACTCCCTGGCAAATAGGAATAGAAAAACCCGTTTTTAAGCATCGTTCTGTCCAGGAAATTATTAATCTAGATAATTTAGCAATGGCAACATCTGGTGATTATCGAAATTATTTTGAGGAAAACGGAATATATTATTCTCATGCTATCAATCCAAAAACAGGAAGACCAGTAGCGCACCAATTAGCGTCTGTTACAATATTTCAAGAAACTGCCATGGATGCAGATGCCCTTGCGACAGCATTGTTGATCATGGGACCAGAAGCTGGAATGCAATTAGCAGAACAAGAAAATTGGGCAGCAGTATTTATTGTTAGAGATAAAAATAATTTTATTGAAATAAAAACAAAGGTATTTGAACAGCTAGAACAAAAGTGATAAAAAAATATAATTGATACACATGAGATGAATACACTGTATTTTTTGATATTATTATTTATATTAGTCTGGTTTTGGCAAAATAGTCTGCGTGCAAGAGAATTTGCTGTAAAATTTTGCCACGATAAATGCAATGAAATGGGACTACAGTTGCTAGATCAGACAATTGCCTTAAAATCAATTTCATTAATGCGAAATATTAATGGTTCACTTGGAATTGTACGTAGATATAATTTTGAATTTAGTATTAACGGTGTGAATCGTTATAGCGGTTCTATACTCATACAAAAAGATCAAGTTAGCTCTTTTCAGCTTGAACACCCGGATGGCTTACTTATTTTGAATGAGAATGAGTTCATTAAACCACATTAGTTGCCATATAATTGCTGCACAATATTTTTTATAGGAGTTTACTATGCCTTCGTTTGATGTTGTTTCACAAGTGGATATGCATGAGTTAACCAATGCTATAGATCAATCAAATCGTGAAATTTCAACCCGGTTTGACTTTAAAGGGACAAATTCTCGTGTAGAGCATTCAAATAATGAGCTCACCCTGATTGCGCCTGCTGAGTTCCAAATTAAACAAATTAGTGACATCCTACAGAACAAATTATCAAAACGTAAAATTGATGTCACATGCCTTGACATGGGGAAAATAGTTGAAAGTATTAATGAAGCACGGCAACCAATAATCATAAGACAGGGAATTGACAAAGAATTAGCAAAAAATATTACCAAAATTATTAAGGGGTCAAAACTTAAAGTTCAATCGAGCATACAGGGAGAGCAAGTTCGCGTAACCGGGAAAAAAAGGGATGACTTACAGGAACTAATATCTTTGCTGAAAAACAGTAATCTTGGTCAACCATTACAATATATCAATTTTCGCGACTAATGTAGTTTAAAAACATATGCAATATGATTTACACACACACACTACTGAATCTGATGGTAAATTTACACCTGATGAGTTAATAACTCAGGCTGATATTGCGGGTATTGATGTGCTGGCAATTACTGACCATGACACGATATCCGGTCTTGCAAAAGCTTATCAGGCAGTACTTAACAAAAATATATCATTGATATCTGGTGTTGAACTATCGGTCAGCTGGTGTAACAGAAGTTTTCATATCGTTGGATTAAATATTAATCCTGAAAATAATTTACTTGTTGACAGTCTAGCTGAGCATAAACAGCAACGTGAATCACGCGCAATTAAGATCGGTGAGCAGCTTGATAAGTGTGGTATACCTAATGCTTATGATGGCGCTAAACAATTAGCCAGTGATGAGGCAATAACCCGCAATCATTTTGCACGCTTTCTGGTAAATAATGGGCACGCAAAAAATATAAATGATGTTTTTAAAAAATACATGGTAAAAAATAAACCCGGCTATGTAAAAACACACTGGATAAATATGGAAGATGGTATAGACCTCTTAAATCAATCTGGAGGGACAGCTGTGCTAGCTCACCCTTTACGATATAAACTGACTGGCACATGGATCAGAAAATTACTCACCGCTTTTAAACAGGCAGGAGGACTTGGTATTGAGATTGTGACAGGTAACAGCACGCAGAATGAGGTGCTGCTGGCAGCTGATTATGCCAGACATTTTGAATTGTCAGGTTCTGTTGGATCGGATTTTCATGGCCATGAAAATAATGGGATTCATTTAGGAAAACTTAATAAACTACCAAAGGACATAGTCCCTGTTTGGGAAAGCTGGTAATTTTTTAATCGTTCATGCACATCAGATTTTTCCGTCCAGACCCATTTGGTAATATTTATGGGTAATATTTTCCTGATTCTCCAGTAACCATTCAATATCTGGTTGATTGTTCATTGCTTTCTGAATTGCATTCGCTGTTGCCTTACGATGAATATCAAACAATATTTTGTGGTCAAGATCGTCATTATCAACAACCAGAGGATTTAACCAGACAGAAACAATAATACCTAAATCATTTACTTTCTCTTTCGGGATATCGCCGTTTCTTACGGAATCCAAAACGCCATTTGCAATTGCGCCTTGTACTGTCCCCATCAAAATATTTGTATAGCGCTCTTTATTGACAGTGACTTTACTGACCATAAGTGTTGCCGGTCTCACCATAATATCGGTATTGAGTATGGCCAATACACGTGAGTGACCTTTGACCTGATCGCCCAATAAAGTAGCAAATGCAGTTCCTACAGGACCATCGAGCTCACCAATAATAACTTCAGGTTCTGCTGCTGTTCCAGGCGGGCCACCCGCAACCAAGGCTTCTCCCACTCGCATAACGATACGATCACTCATTAATTTCTCCATTTTTTATTATTATTTATTGGTAATAAAAACTATCAATCGTCACCCAATTGGGATGCTATATCGGCAAATAAATCATCAGTTGCCTGTTCCGCATCTTTTTTTGCATCATCTGCGCGTTCCTTGATGCGCTTAGTATGATCGGCATGTACTTCAACTTTTGGCTTTGATTTTTCCTGCACTTCTTGTTCCTGCATAAATTCTGCCAGATCGTCAGCAGTATGCTTGCGCATTTCCTCTTCTAGTTCTTTTTGTCTCTTCAGTTCTTCTACATTAACTTCTTTCACTTCTACAATCGTATGCTCTGCCTCTGCCGCGCTCTCAAGGTTCGTTCTTGCTTCTGCAAGTCTAGCTTCTGCTTCTTTTATTTCGCTATCCAGTGCTTTCTTTGTAGCACTATCTTGTGTTTTATCCTCTTGTTTTTGTTGCTCTTTAAGTTTTGATGCCTGTTCTTCCGCCATCTTTTGTGCTGTTTCTGCTCCCTGTTTAGCATTTTGGATTTCTTTTAAGGTATCCTGGATTTTTTTTGATTCTTCTTCCAGCTTTTTACGCTCTTCCTTTATCCTGACATCTTCATCGGCACGCTCTTTATCAAACTGCTGCTTATATTCAGCAATTATTTTTTGTGCTTCTTCTTCAGCAGCTTTGCGTGCAGCATCTGCAGCTACTTTCTCACGCTTGGCCTGTTCTAACACATCACTGGATTTCGCCATTTCTTCTGCAAGTTTACGGCGCTCTTGTTCAATCGTTGCCTTGGCCTTTTCCTGCAGCTGTTTCTCCACGGCCTCCTGTTGGGCCTTTTTCTCTGCAGCTGCTTTCTCCAATTTTGCTTGTGCGGCAGCAGCCTCTTTTTGTAGTTTTTCACGTTCCTTTTTAATCTGTTCTCCAGCTTCTTTCTTCATTCGCTGAAGTTTTTCCATCTCCTTTGTATTTCTTTCATATACTTCTTCAATCTTTTTCTTTTCTACCTGTAATCTTGCTTCTGCGTCTACCTTTAATTTTTTAATATTGGCTGCTTCCTGTTCACTCTTTTTCTTGGCTTCCTTTTCTGCAGCTGCTTTTTCAGCTTCGAGTTTCTTTCTTTCTTTTTCCAGTTTTTCCTGAACTGCCTTCTGTTCTTTTTGTTTTTTCTTATCATCCTCTGCAACTGTCTGTTCTTTAGTCTCTTTTAACTCTGCCTCTTTTTGAGCAATATCAGCTTTCAAGACCGAAGCACGGACTGCTGGCTCAAGTTCAGATTTATCTACGTCCTTTTCTTCTTTAACTTTTTTTGCTTCTGGCTTCTCCTCTTTTGGCTTTTCTTCTTTTCCCGGCTTTTGCTTACTGGCCAATTCTGGTACAGATACCATACCTTTATCCAAGTAACTTACATTAAACCCCCGCTGTGCCAGAAGAAATGTAGCTGCTGAACTTCGTCCGCCAGTATCACAACAGACAATGTATTGTTTATCAGCTTGCAATTTATCTGTCTGCATGCGCAACATATTAAGTGGGATATTGATACTGCCTTCAATATTCATATCTTCATGTTCATTTTTAAATCGTACATCCAGCCAATTTGCACCTTCTGCAACCTGCTTTGTTGCTTCCTCATACGATAATGAGACTAACGCTGGCTTTTTTATAAGATTTATAAAATTAGTTTTACTAAGTTGCATCAATACACCATTTGTCAGCATATTAACTGACGCGTTACGTTTTGCGTCGGTCAGCAATGCTTCCTCACCAAAACTGTCACCAGCGTTGAGTTCAGCTAGTTTTATTGGATCTGAGCCTGAAGATGGTGCGCGCGTAACTTCACAACGACCTTCCTGGATGATGTAGTAGTGTTCACCAAGATCGCCCTGTTTGATCACTGCATCACCAGTATTGAATTCCACTGGTTCCAATAACGCGAAGAGTTGCTGAATATTCGCCATCGGTAATTGAGAAAATAATTGCGATTGCAACATGGTAGTCATCCAGTCACCTGATTACTCACTATCGAGAACACTGACTTCCATTTGAGAATTGCCAGACATCGTATCATCTGCATCATCTTTCTCTACCATCACCATCAGCCTGTCTAATGCAGACCTCTCTAACTGCAGTATGATCGCTTCTGTTTTAGTTTTTGCTGCGAATTGTCGTGGTTGTAATTGAGCTAATGCGTATCGGGCACGGTCCGTGCCTCCGACTATCGTACTGTGTAAAGTTTTATCTGCGAGTAATTCAATTTCACCATTGAGAATATAATATGAGTAACCATCCTTATCTCCCTGTTTGAATACGAACTGTTTCTTTTTGAACTTGGTAACAGTTGCGATACCAATTGCTTCATCCTGCAAGTGATCAGAAAGGTCATTGATTGGGACAAGTTGCCGAATCAGACTTTGGTATTGTTCTTTATCTTCTGACATAGAGTATTATTCTTATTGAGTAACGAACCAGGTCCCTTTCTTTAATATTTATGAACTGAGCCCCCAATTATATATCCTTGAGGAATTAATAACATAGTATAAACAAGGACATGTAAGAAATGTCACCAATTAATATAACCCTGACACAAATACAGGAACTTGAGCTAAATACCATCCTGCCGATGCTCATGCTGGCATGCCTGGGTCTATTACTCTCCATGCTCGCTATAGCAAGGCTTATAAGAGGTAAAATAATGGTTGCCAGTGTACACGGAATCAGCGGTATATTGCTCCTTGGCACGGGAATTTCGCTTCTGGCAGTTGCTCTGAATATCCATACTTACCAACGACTTATCTATGAGCAGGAGATTGCACGTCTGACATTCCGGCAAATGGCACCACAAAAATACAATGTCTCGATCATATATAACAGCAAGGATGACAAACAAGAATTTTTACTTGAAGGAGATGAATGGCAAATGGATGCACGTATCATGAGATGGTCACCAAACGCTCAACTACTAGGCTTGAACGCTCAATATAGATTGGAACGGCTAAGTGGTCGCTATCAGGATCTACACCTTGAACAAACTTTGAAACGCACAGTTTATTCCCTTAGTAAGTCTGCAGGCCTGGATATCTGGTCACTAGCAAAACGCTATAAAAACTGGTTGCCCTGGATTGACGCATATTATGGCAGTGCAGTTTACTTACCGATGATTGATGGAGGTGGTTTTTCAGTATCAATTAATCAAAATGGCATGATAGCTCGTCCGGTAAATGCACCTGCTGAGCAAATATTACAGATATGGAAATAAACAAATTCTCTGCTTGCTAATATTTGACTATACTGCATCAATAACTATTAGTAAAAATATATTCCTGAATTTTCAAATGTTATATAAAAAATTAATCAATCACTCATATTACTGTTTTATTTTAATGTTTTGTTTTCCATCTACTATCTGTGCTGATGAACTTGATGATCTTGCGAAAACTAGCCGAGAATTAATTAGCCAATTTTCAAATCAACTGATAACAGAACTCACTGCTGCCATTAAAGATGGAGGACCGCAAAATGCGATCAGTAAATGTAATCTGCAAGCACCTGAAATTAGCTCAAAATTATCACGTGATGGCTGGAGCATAAGACGTACCAGTTTAAAAATTCGCAACCCAAATAATGCTCCTGATGATTTTGAAACAAAGATCTTAAATGAATTTGAAGAGAAAAATTCTGCTGGTCATGATATTAATAAACTTGCCTATTATAAATTTACTGAAGTGGGCACAAAGAGTGAATTCAGATATATCAAGGCAATACCCGTTGGTGAATTGTGCCTACAGTGCCATGGCGAAGATTTATCAGAGCCAGTAAAACTAAAATTAAATGAATTATATCCTGATGATCGGGCAAGAAATTTTAAAGTAGGCGATATTCGAGGGGCATTTACTTTGAGAAAAAATTTTAAACGTAATGTTCCGGAATTTGAAGAAGAGATAACAACCGATCCTGTCGAATTGCCACAATATGATGAAGATGGGAGCTAACCAAAGTTCACTGTAAAACATACTCCCCCATCAAAATTAGTTGCAGAAATAGATCCACAATGAAATTCTGCAATATGTTTGGCGATATATAGCCCCAGACCCAGATGAGGTTCGTTTGTTTTTTTATCTCTGACAGATATCATGGAATTGAAAAGTTGTCCCTGCATCTTTTCAGGCAAAGCTGAACCATAATTTTTAATTTGAATTATAATCTGATTATTAGCAATCAATGAAATCTCTACAGGTTTATCCTCGGAACTAAAATCAACTGCGTTACTCACAATCTTGTCTATCATTTGAATAAACAGCTCGGGAGAAATATTTTTATAAATGGCCTCATCCGGTTTAATCAAATTAAATTCAATTTGAGGATAAGCAAGCCTATAACCTTCAATACAATTTTCCATTAATTTGCATAGATTTATTTCTTCGTGTTCCGCTGATTGCAACGCTTGTTCTAATCTTGCTGCTTCACTCAATCGGGATACCAACAGATTAAGCCGATGTATACCTTCTTGTGCTCTATCCAGATATTTATGTTCATTACCTTGTAATTCTAATTGCAAGTTCTCTAATGAAGATTGAACAATGGCCATCGGCGTGCGCAGTTCATGTGATAATTTACTGGCCAAACTTTCAAGATAATTATTGTATTGCCTCAGTCGTTCCAACATGGCAGAGTAGTTTCTTGAAAGATCACCGATTTCATCACTCGCCTTGCTTGCTTTGATGGTATGAATTACCCTTCCATGCTCATCGATTGCTGCATCAGCCTGTATACTCAGCCGACGCAACCTCATTGAAATACGTGTGGCAAATATTAATAACAAAATTATGATCACCATAAACACTAGGAAGGTCTTATTAAACAAACTGACTAAGGCATAGCGTTGTGACATCTGGATATTGTTGGTCGTTTCCTCCACTACGACGACGCCCCTCACTTCTTCATTAACCCAAATCGGTGCAGCAGCAGATACTATCACTGCTTTTTTATCTGGTGTTTGCCGCCATCTTGATTGTGTAGATCCATTTAAAGCAGACAAGATTTCCTGACCTTGTAGCCTGGAAGCACCTGCAAGATCATCCTGAAAACGCTTTGATACAGCAGGCAGAATGAATGAATAAAATAAATTTAATGGATGTTTTGTAAAATCCTTCAATAAACTACCACTACTGGCCAATACATGGCCTTGCTCATCCAATACCCAGATACGTCTTCCTTCCGTTGTATCAAGACGCCTGATTGTTTGCTCTATTTCTGATGAAGGTTGCAATAAACGGCCAGGATCTTCATTAGTGTCTTGTCCTGCCGTTCCAACCGTCTGTTTAAGCAAACGACTATTAATGTCGTCGACATCAGCTACTAAAAATCCCATACGCCTATTGACAAGTGTTAGCGGTATAGAGATTTCAATATTGTATCCTGTTTCAGTTTTCTGCCATTCTGCACTTATATTGGTTACATAGTGTTTGAACTCTTTTTCCTCCCAGTCTTCAATATACTTTTGAATCTGAAAAGGGTTAAAACGACCCGGTGCTACAGTTGAAAAGTAGTAATGCTGTGTTACCTGATAATCATCACCAATAACTAATTCGACATTATCACCATCAATAGCAATTTTACTTGATGGTTGCTGATAAAGCACTTGATCATCGTGCACCTGTATCATCGCGTAAAGTTGATGATCATATTGACCAAGAATCAATTTAAATGAAAACGGTTCATTTTGATTATTGCCTGTATTTACAGACGGTGAAGAATATACTTTAGACCAGTCTAAATAACTTGCCCAATCATCAGTATAACCATCCAACTGAATTGGGTGCTTAAGTTTATGAATGAATAATGCATCATTAGCTACAGATTCCGTGTATGGAAATAACTGATAGTTTTCATGCATTGGACCTGCTACTGCTCTTGCTGCGTCAACCAAAGATGTTTCCAGGCTCGTCCTTAAATAATTTTCCAACTCACGAAGATATTCATAACCAAAATAAGGAATACTAAAAACAGCAACCGATAGAAAAAATAATTTTGCACGTATTGTGAATCTGAACATATTTTTTTCAGTACCCATTTGTTATCTGTGTCCAATAATTCTGAAAATGCTCAGGCTTCGTTCCAACGATACCCCATACCATATATAGTTTCGATACAATCAAAATCGTTATCTATTTCCTTAAATTTTTTTCGAATACGCTTAATATGTGATGTTACTGTTGCATCATCTACAAAAATATTTGCCTCACTCATTAATTGATCTCGGCTTTTAACATATCCTGGATTACGTGCAAGCGAATGGACAATCCAAAATTCTGTCAATGTAAGATCTATTTTTTCATTTTTCCATTCTATTAGTAGGCAGTTTGTATCAATCATCAAATTACCACAGGTTCGCCTTGCTTCTTTATTAACAGGTGCTTGCAATGCATCAAATCGACGGAAAAGTGCCGCAATCCGCGCTAGTAATTGTGGCATAGTTATATTTTTAGTCAGGTAATCATCTGCTCCCAGACGTAGACCAGAGATCGCATCAAAATCTGAGTCTCTCGCAGTAAGAAAAATAATGGGTAATGTAGAAGAAAGACTGCGTAATTCCCGGCACATGTCAAAGCCGCCTTCTATTTCATCCTCTAAACCAATATCAAGCAATACCAAATCAGGTAAACGTACCTTGAATTTCTGCATCGCTTCATCCCTGTTTGAATAAGTTGTTACTGTATAGCCCTGCTTGTTTAAGGCATCCGCATAGTTTTCACGTATGGCAACCTCATCCTCAACCAAAGCTATATGTCTCGCCATCCCCTGTCCTCAATAAATGGATTTTATACCCACTAATGTATAACAATCTGACACGCAAGTATGGAACCAAACAAGGATTTCCATATTTCTGCCACATTTCATCGTCACATTTCCTTTTTTGAACCCGGCTAATGTCTACCTTAAGGACTGTAATAACAATAAGCCAGATTCATAAATTTAAACCTGTCTGGAGACTATGACTTGAAGGAAATTATTGGACTATTTCTATTTGCACTAATTCTAATTCGATCATTAACCAAAACCTAGGATGAAACATTATCAATGTGAGTACGCATAAACCAATAGCTATTCTGGTAAGTACACTTCAATGCATAGCAGCCGGTATTATAACTGGTCTTTTCATTACTTTATTCCTAAGCCTTGTCGTTATCCTATTTGCAGGACAAGCACATGCAGATACGGGAGATAATAATTTCACAGTAGAGGAAAGACGTGTAAAAAACGTGGGTGAAGTAAATCAAGGTTCTTTACTCTTCAAAAATAAACAAGATTACATACAGGCCCCCATTCTTAAAACAGAAGTATGTATCAATATCGTCGGGATGATTGCCAGGGCAACAGTAAAACAATATTTTAAAAATCCCGATTCTGATTGGAAAGAAGGCATCTACGTTTTTCCATTACCTGAAGATGCAGCTGTTGATCACATGCGTGTGCGAATTGGATTACGCACCATCGAAGGCCAAATAAAAGAAAAACAAGAAGCACGTAAAATTTATAAAAAAGCACGCAAGGAAGGCAAAAAAGCAAGTCTGCTGGAACAAGAACGTCCTAATATTTTTACAACTTCGGTTGCCAATATAGGCCCAAATGAAGAAGTAGTCGTTGAGATTGAATATCAGCAAACTGTTACCTACAACTCTGGTACCTTCCATTTACGTTTTCCAATGGTGGTTGCTCCACGCTATATTCCAGGAAATACGATTGTTGATGGTTTCACCGGTACAGGTTGGGCATTAAACACTGATCAAGTGCCCGATGCGTCCCGCATCACACCTCCCGTTCTACATCCTGAACGACGCCCCATACCCGAAATGATTACGGGATATGGAAATATAAATCCTGTTAGCTTGAAAATAAATCTGGATGCAGGTTTCACACTGCCGCACATTGAAAGTCCTTATCATAATATCGATGTAATACAAAACGAAAATACACTATATAAAATTTCACTACATGAAGAAAATATTCCTGCTGATCGCGATTTTGAACTAACCTGGAGTCCAGATGCACATAATGCACCACAAGCTGCATTATTTACCGAAAATAAAGATGGTGAGACCTATGCGCTTATCATGTTGTTACCGCCAAGCCAATCACAAAGTGAAATTTTAAAACGTGAGATTATATTTGTTATTGATACATCAGGCTCAATGTCTGGTACTTCAATTATTCAGGCTAAATCAGCACTTGATCTAGCACTATCGCGACTCAAGTTAGGTGATCGATTTAATATTATTCAATTCAATAATTATACCTACCAATTATTCCAGCATTCGCAAACCGTATCGCCACAATCACTAAAACAGGCGCGCCAATATGTGAATAACCTGCACGCACAAGGTGGAACGGAAATGGCTTCAGCATTACGTGCCGCCCTTACACATTCAGACAATAATCACGATGTAAGACAAATTGTCTTTCTTACTGACGGCAGTATAGGCAATGAAGATGAACTCTTCGCGATCATTAAACAACAATTAGCTAACAGTCGTTTGTTTACTGTCGGTATTGGGTCTGCACCAAATTCACATTTCATGACCCGGGCAGCCGACTTTGGTAGAGGGACACATACTTATATAGGAAAAGTATCTGAAGTGCAGGAAAAAATGGAAGCTTTGTTTCGCAAAATTGAAAATCCAGTCCTGACAAATATCCACCATGATTGGTCAAGTGACAATATTGAAAGCTGGCCCGAAAAGATCCCGGATTTATATCTGGGTGAACCACTTATGCTCACTACAAAAACTTCGTCGCTCCCTGACAGCATTAGTGTGAATGGAAAAATTGCAGGTAAGCCGTGGAATGCCTCATTGAAATTAACGGGAGGTCAAGACAACTCTGGCATTGCTGTTCTGTGGGCACGTAAAAAAATTGCAGGACTTATGAACCAGCATCATGGCAATGATAAAACAAAGGATATCCGCCAGAAAATTATTGAAACAGCATTAATGCACCATCTTGTTAGTAAATATACAAGTTTAGTTGCTGTTGATATTACACCCGCACGTGTACAGGAAGAGATACTTGAATCACATGTGCTTCCTGTTAATCTGCCAGCAGGCTGGGAATATGAAAAAGTATTTGGACAACGTCCCATACCCGCAACGGCCACCCCGGCACAATTAAAAATCCTCGCCGGGATACTGCTACTTCTCTTTGGTTTACTGTTTGGATTAACCCGTCAATATGTTTTCAACGTTTAACAAAAGAACATTATTAGTTCTTGCGATTGCCCTCCCCCTCTGCGGTATGTGGCAAATAGGACAAGGAACCTATATCCACGCCAAGGCAATTCTTGCACAAGCCCTCCTGGAGATGGCTTGGGCTGAAGCACGCGAAGGTCAAAAGGAGGTGAAACCATGGCCTTGGGCAGATACATGGCCTGTCAGCCGTCTTTTTGTGCCTCGCCTTGGAATCAGCCGCATTGTCCTGGCCGGAGCAAGTGGTTCTTCACTTGCCTTCGGCCCAGGACATCTTTTTGGTACATCACTACCAGGCCAACAAGGTAATAGTGTCATTGTCGGGCATCGTGATACCCACTTTAAATTTTTGAGACTATTACGGACTGGTGATCTAATCACTGTGCAGAATGGAAATAAAAGATTACCTAACTACCTGGTGACTGAAACACAGATAGTTACCAAATATGAATTACAACATTTGGCACAAACAAGAGATGCCACGTTGACACTGATTACCTGCTACCCCTTCGATGCCATTTCAACAGGTGGTCCATTGCGCTATGTGGTGATTGCAAAACAAAACAATACAAACAATTTCATTAAAATATGAAGAGCTATGATTTAATTGTTGTAGGCGGAGGATTTGCAGGACTCGCCTGTGCTGAGACAGCTGCAAAAAATAATCTCAATACGTTAGTACTGGAACGTAAATATGACATTGGTAAAAATATCCATACTACAGGTATTCTTGTTAAAGAAGTCGCAGAAGAATGGGATGTGCCAGATCGGTTAGTTCGTAAAATTAATGGTGTGCGTTTGTACAGTCCATCACTGGATTGGTTAGATCTTGCCTCACCAGACTATTACTTTCTTGCAACCGATACACCCGAGCTTTTGCTTTGGCACGCAAAACAAGCCATGGCAGCCGGTGCCAAAATTAATTTAGATAGTGCCTATTCTGGTTCATCATTTGTTAACAGCCATCATCACTTTAAAAAATTACATCTGCAATGTCGTTATTTAGTTGGCTGCGATGGTGCCCGATCAAAAGTTGCCCAATATTATAACCTGGGGAGTAATCGGCATTTTTTGATTGGTGTAGAAGCAGAATATGATGCAATTGATAATTTAGACGAAGACAAACTGCATGTGTTCCTGGACTCAGAACTTGCGCCCGGATACATCGCCTGGATTGTTCCTGGCATTAATTGTACACAAATTGGATTAGCAACTAGATTTCCAAAAGCACCACAATTAAAAAAATTCATTCAAAAGATATCACCATTATTTAACCTGAAGAATAAAGATCCTTTTTCTCATCGTGCAGGTCTCATTCCTTGCGGTGGCCTTGTAAAAAATTATTCAAATGACAATGTTCTACTTGTTGGAGATGCCGCTGGCATGGTTTCCCCTCTCACAGCAGGAGGGATTCATCCTGCAATCCAAGTTGGTAAAATTGCTGGTAATGCAATTTACGAATATTTAAATCAAGAAGGAAAAATACCGGGAAAATCAATCCAGCAATCTCTACCTAAATATACATATAAAAATAATCTCAGGCGAATTTCTGATCACATTACCATTCCAAATTCTACATATGATTTGATGCTGCAAATGCCACTTTTTCGTTCAATGGCCCAAACAATATTTTTTCATCATCGAGGTTTATTCTCCCTAAATGCCTGGCGTGATCTGGCGAGAGTGATCTGGAATTAATTGTTCACATATTCTAGAGGTATCAAATGCACGCCCTATTAAAAACAACTGTTGAAGAACCCATACTTCCTATTTATTTAGATAATGATCAAAAAACTATTCCGGTTAGTGATCCTGAAATATCCAGTGATTTAAAGCGCAAGCTACTGTACAAACATATTCAAAGTTTTGATTGGGAGCATGGCGGACTCATATCACCGATAAAATTTCTGGATCGGGACAGCGTTGAATATTCATTGTTGCAGGCGGCCAACCACGATCAAACAGAATCCAGGATGGCCAGACTCTCACTATCCAGGTCTTTTTCTTTACTTGATCCGGTTTGGGGAGGTGTCTATCAATATTCAACACAGGGGGATTGGGACCACCCCCACTATGAAAAAACAATGGCTAACCAGACAGGTTACTTACGTATTTACGCTATGGCTTACAGCCTGTGGCGTGAACAACGTTTCCTCCTCGCTGCAAACTGTATCTATAAATATATCAAACATTTTTTGACCAGTCCTGATGGTGCTTTTTACTCCGCGCAATCAGACAAAATAGACGGATACGATACTTCTGCATATTTTTCTTCAAATAATAAACAACGCATGAATGTTGGTATTCCGGAAGTTCGCAAACAAATTTTCTCACGCGAAAATGGTTGGGCTATTGAAGCATTGGCTACATTGTATGAATACACTGGTGATAAATCGGCACTACAACGCGCTGTTCGGGCAGCACGGTGGACCATTGGCCATCGTTCTTTACCTGAAGGCGGGTTCAGACACGATGAATATGATGAAGCTGGCCCTTTTCTTGGTGATAGTCTTGCGATGGGACGTGCCATGTTACATTTGTATCGTGTATCAGGTGAACAAAAATGGTTATTGTATGCAGGTAACGCTATAGATTTCATTAACATCCATTTTAGACGTCGTGGAAGCGGATTTAACAGGGCAATTGACCGTGGTGAAATCTCCAGACCTGCCCCACAAATTGATGAAAACATTTCTTTAACACGTTTTGCTAACCTGTTATTTCACTGCACGGGTCAAACAAAGTTTAAAGAGATCAGTAAACATGGCCTCCGATTCCTCTCAATCCCCCAAATTGCCACTGCAAGACAGGAAGAAGCAGGCATCTTATTAGTAAATGCTGAGTTAAATGAAACACCAATACATATAATGATCATTGGTGATAAAAATGATCCGCTGACTGAAACGCTTTATCATACTGCCCTACGATCTTATGGCTGGTATAAAAAAGTTGAATGCATTGAAGAAAATGCATCATCACTAAGAGATAGTCAGGTAAAACTAAACAAGAATGAACATTTCCCTGTGGCTTATGTTTTGAATGAATTTCATTGTTCAAAACCCATCCATGAACCTGATACTCTTAGCAGGATGATCCTTGATATGTAATCCAAAATATATTTCTTTATTAAAACAGGAATTTGGGTGAATAGTAACTTCGTGTGTTAAGTGTGCGCAAAGTTATAAGCTAGTAATTAACAGGTTTTTTATATGGATGTAAAAACCAACGTTTGTGTATATTCAATGATTGGCCAGATTATTTTACCTAGTACACCGGTAGCAAGTAAGGCTATCAGTATAAACAAACCATAAGGTTCAAGTCGTGAATATTTTTTTGCCCAGGTGACAGGGAGCATTGCAGATAAAACACGTCCGCCGTCCAGAGGTAATAACGGGAATAGATTCAACACCATCAACACAATATTTATTAATATTCCGGCGCCACACATAGATAGTAAAAACTGTGAACTCGAGGTAGCAGCTGAAATTAAGATCACCAGTTTTGCCAAGATGCTCCATATTATCATCATGATCAAATTGGCTGCAGGGCCTGCAAGTGCAACTAATGCCATATCCCGCCTTGGTTTTCGCAAATTTTTCCAGGTCACAGGTACTGGTTTTGCCCAGCCAAAAATAAAACTACCAATAAATAAAAGTATTAACGGCAAAGCAACTGTGCCAATAGGATCAATGTGTTTGATTGGGTTTAACGTTATCCTCCCCATTATCTTTGCGGTCTGATCCCCAAGTTTATCAGCGACCCAGCCATGTGCGACTTCATGAACTGTAATTGCAAATAAAACCGGAATGGCCCAGATGATGATTTTTTCAAACAATGAGTATTCAGGCATGAAAAATCCAGTTTTGTAAATAAAAATATTGTTCCCTTTTATTCATGTAAATTAGATGATCAGATGGTGACGTCCCACACATTAAAAATCTAACAGATTAATGTCGATCTTTTCTCAAGTTGGAAAAATTAAATAATTCTGAATCAACTAAATGCGACGGTACAATATGCTGCATACTTGAGAATATCGTTTCAATTCGTCCTGGATATTTTCTGTCCCATTCCTTAAGCAATCCTTTAATGGCTTGGCGTTGCAAATTATCCTGAGATCCGCATAAATTACATGGGATAATTGGAAATGATTTTTGCTCTGTATACAGTTTAATATCACTTTCCTTACAATAAGCCAGTGGCCTGATAACGATATGCTTGCCATCATCGCTCAATAATTTCGGTGGCATTGCCTTAAGTTTTCCGCCATAAAACATATTAAGAAACAAGGTTTCAATAATATCGTCACGATGATGACCTAAAGCGATCTTGCTAAATCCTTCCTGCTTGGCAAAACTATAAAAAATTCCCCGACGTAACCTTGAACAAAGCCCACAATATGTTTTACCTTCCGGCACAATATCTTTAACAACACTATAGGTATCCTGCTCCAAGATATGAAAGGGTATGCCCAAATCAGTTAAATAATCAGGTAATACATGCTCAGGAAAATCAGGCTGTTTCTGATCGAGATTGACCGCGACTAACTCAAATTCTATAGGTGCGTTACGTTGTAAATTCAGGAGAATATCAAGTAAAGTGTATGAATCTGCTCCTCCTGATAGACAAACCATGATTTTATCGCCAGCTTCTATCATGTTGAAATCTTCAATAGCACGACCAACATTCCGTCGGAGACGCTTTTGCAACTTATTAAAATTGTACGCATGTTTGCGGGCTAATGAATTCATAATTTTGTTAGTGTGCTCTATATATCGACAAGCTGACACGGATAATTATTATGTAACGACTCGCTCACAAGTTTATAGGCATCCTCATCCAATCGCTCAGGGACATTTTTTAACCAGCTGGTAGTTTTCTCAGTTACTTCAGGCAAGCCTACTTGCTGTGGATTGATGCAAAACAACTTCTGGCCAGGATCAGCTTGTTGGATGCGATCAACTATTTGCACTAAACCGAAAATATAGTGCATGCAATATTGATTCGGGGCACCAGGCGCCGCACCTTCTTCACAACCCACTAAGAATTCTCTGCCTGATAATGCTTCTTCCTCTTCTACTGCTTCAGCTACCACTGCGCCGACATGCGCAAAAAGTAGTAAACTTAATGTGTAAAAAATAGTCTTCATGTCTTTATTTCCTGGATTTGTAATGGAATGATTGTAGCATCTGGGTTTGTAACTGACGACGAGAATTCCATAATCTGGTATATAGATTAAAAATTAAAATGATGAATTAGGTAGCTGTAAGAATTCAATTTCCTCTAATGTTGATGCCCTGCTTAAAATTTTATTTCGATGCGGGAAACGGCCAAATTGAAGAATAATACTCCTATGACGTTCAGCATATTCTACATAACCCTGAAATTTTTCTTTTAACCCATCATCAACTTCATGTAGTAATTTTTCAAATAACTCAACTGATCTATTTTGACACTCAATAGCCTCAGAATGTTCCAATGGCATATAAAAAATACCCTTTGAATTGGCCTCAGCTTTTTATCCATACTGGAATTAACGCCTTGTGTACATAATTCTAATGCTAAAACATCTTTAGAAAATGCGTCTGGCGTGTCTCTATGTATATTCCTTGAAAACTGATCGGTCAATATTACTTTGGCTAGTAATGTTTCAGGAGAATCTTTCCATTTATCATATTCACTACTTCTTAAATTTTTTAGTAACGGCCCAAAATGCAAATTTATCTGTGCATCAATTGCTTCATCTTTAGCCCACCATAGTGATGATTTTTCACTAATAACCTGAAAATCTTCTAGATTTTTACCAAACCAAAAAACTAATATCTCATCACTTGATGACATATACAACCGGGCTAATTAATTATTTATAAACTGTATTTCTGATCCGTGCACAAACCTTTACATTTTAGCTAATAAAATTAATGCGATAACAAACAATACCACGAGTAAAATTGGTATTAAGGCGCCCTGCCAATCCGGGTTTTCAGCATTTTTACTTTTTTCCATGGCTACCTTAGCACCGGGCCAAAACATAAATAAAATTACTACCGTACCGATACCCAATAAAATCTGTTCCCAAATCTCCATCATTTTTACTCTTTCATTGGAATGTATTCGCCTTGTATAGGCTTATGGAATATAAGGAAACAGCATTACTGCTATTTGAAATCAATTTCCCCTATTTAATATAACCCCCCGCAAAAGCGGGTCTAAAAAAGAAAACTAATGACGCTAGTTATACAGGTATAACGTCTATTGCATGTGAGCCCTTTGGACCCTTCTCAATATCAAAGGTAACGCTCTGGCCTTCGGCCAATGTACGAAAACCCTCTGCTTTTATTGCTGAATAATGAACGAATACATCTTCCCCACCACCCTCAGGTTCAATAAAACCGAAACCCTTGGAATCGTTAAACCATTTAACTGTACCCTTACTCATTAAAGACATCCTCCCAAAACAATAAAAAAATTACTCTGATGCAGCCATCGGCTGAATGAAGGGGATATACGGCAAGACCAAAAAGGACACGTCCGATTCCACATACAACACAAATTAACTGCATTAACGGCAAGGATAGACCAATTAAACAAAAAGTAGCAAGAAATTTCGTAATAAAACTAAGGAGAAAGTAAAAAATTCTGTGGGAATTATCAGATCTGCAGGTATTATTTCTCCTTATTCGAATCCACTCGATCAACAATGATCGTATCACGATAAAAAACATTATCTTCACGTATCCTTGGCCGCAAAGGTGTCCAGACCCTGACAGCAGCCCTTTCACCGCCTGTGCCATCCGAATAAATTACAACTTCATCTTCATTCATAATTCGATCTCTAAATTCCATTGTGCCATCCGGATAGATAGTTAATACTTCAGGTGCAATGTTTTTATCGACTACTGTTGATGGATTTCCACAAGCCCCTGCAAAAATCACCATAAAAAACACCAAAGTCGATAATTTCATTGTATCACCTCATATGTAAATCAATTGGTTATACGCTATAACTGAAGTAGTATAGTAAAAATTTAATGAAATGTAAGGGCACGGATCACAAAATGGAATAATCGCATGTGATGGAGTATGCAAAATAACTATTTATCACCATGCACAATTACTACATTTCTGCCCTTTGCTTTAGCGAGATAAAGCGCTTCATCTGCCAGTTTTACAATGTCATTTCCTTTTGTTAAATCTTTTGAAGTAGTGGAAACACCAATACTGATGGTACAGTTAAGAAATAAAGTTTCTACTTCGTTTGATATATCAATATCAAGATTTTTATCCTCAACAATCACACGGATTTTATCTGCAACATTTTTAGCGTCCGTTTGCCAAGTATTTGGTAATAATATTGCCATTTCTTCACCGCCATATCGGGCAAAAATATCGGATGGGCGTAAATTCTTTGAAATCAGTCTTGCTAGCTTGATTAAACATTTATCCCCCACAACATGTCCGTACGTATCATTAACCTTTTTAAAATGATCGATACCTATTAATAAAAGTGAAAATGGTAATTGATATCTTTTATACCGCTCAAATTCCTCTTTTAACCGACTCATGAAATAACGACGATT
>CAZCXC010000309.1:0-2276 GCA_964502505.1 uncultured Enterobacteriaceae bacterium | reverse complement strand
CTGTAGATTTTCAATTACACAATCACATTCAAGAATTCCAATTTTCACCTTTGACACCTCATGAAATATTAAAATACACTAAATAATGATTAAAATTTAAGCGGAAATCTTATTGAGCAGATGGTTTCATGCGAACAGCGGTAATAATTTAAACATATAACATATTATCAGGACATATAATACAAAATGACAGCACTGATTGTTAATGTCGATGATGAAATCCATAAATTGGGATTCTTGAATGTGATTGTGTAATTGAAAATCTACAGGATGATTTCAAAGATTACCCTGGTATGTTTATTGAGGCGTTTAATGATCTTGGTTCTGAATTTGAGTACAACATTTACAATGTTGCAAAGAACAATTTCCCTGTTGATATCGATGAATGTGATGCTTATGTCACGACAGGAAGCCGTGCCAGCGCGAATGATGATGATACCTGGATTGCAAAACTGGAAGAATTTATCCGTAGTTGTTATAGACAGGAAAAGAAACTAGTTGGAGTATGCTTTGGCCACCAACTTTTGGCCAAGGCCCTGGGTGGTAAAATTGAACGCAGCGAATCTGGCTGGGGGATAGGTTTAATTGAAAACAGGGTGCTACAACATAAACCATGGATGCAACCCAGTCTGGGCCAGTTTAATATGGTAATTTGCCATGAAGATCAAGTCATCCAGATTCCGGAAGATATGGAATTACTTGTCAGTAATGATCACTGTACTAATTTCATATTTCAATGCGGTGAAAAGTTACTTGGGATTCAGGGTCATCCCGAGTTCAGCAAAGATTTCTGTCGCGCCCTGATGAAAGAAAGAGCTGAGATTATCCCAAGAGACAGGCTTGAAGCCGGTTATAGTTCCCTGTCAGATAATCCTAATAATCAGATACTGATGCAATGGATTATTAATTTTTTGAAACAAGATACTGTGGATAGTAATTAATCTTTAATAAAATATTTATCAATTATGGGAATTTCGTGAAAAATAATTCACCTAAAGCTAAGCATCACGGTGGTTGTGAATGTGGTGCTGTGCGCTACCAGATTAACGGAATGCTCAGAGATGTGGTTAATTGTCATTGCAAACAATGCCAACGTACTCACGGAAACTTTGCAGCATTTACATCAGCGAAAACAGAACATATTACATTCATTCAAAACCGTGGCCTCAAATGGTATATCTCATCGAATCATGCCCGACGTGGATTTTGCCACGAGTGCGGCTCCAGCCTGTTTTGGGAGCCACTAAACAAAGATTATACGTGTATCGCTGTAGGTACGCTGGACGCACCAACAGGGCTTATAACAACACGACATATATTTGTTGCAGACGCAGGTGATTATTATCATCTTGATGATGATTTGGAGAAATTTTCCGGCAGTATAAAAATAAACGGGTAGTTGATTAATGCCGAATTATTTGCCAACAATGAGATTGATTAAAATTGATCCAGAATATAGTCTGCTACCGCACAAATATTCTCAAGACAAAGACCTTGTCCTTGTAATTGTCCTTCATCACCCGATCTGTATTTTCCGGTCTTAACCAAAATACCCTGAAGCCCTGCATCCATGGCACCAATAACATCTGATATCACATCGTCACCGACCATAACTTTATTAATTGCCTGGCAACCAAGGCTGGATACAGCAGCATTAAAAAACGCCCTGGCAGGTTTGCCGATAACCAGCGCTTTCGTATTTGCTGCAAATTCCAGTGCAACGACATAAGGCCCTATATCAAGGCTGAATCCATCCGCCTCCTTGAAATATAAATTTTTACCCATCGCTATTAGGGGTACACCTTCCATCAATAGACGAAATGCCAGGTTCATATTCTCATAGGTAAAAGCTTCCGCTGCATCACCTAAGACAACTGCGTTCGGTTTATCGTCAAGTAAATCAACAAAATCCTGCTTTAAATCCGGGTGAACTAATAGAAAAGGAGATAATTTATTTGAACTTAGATATTCATGCGTTGCGATAGGCGCCGTAAACAAATCATTTTTGTCGATACGAAATCCCATTGCCTCCAGCTTAATCAAGATCGCATGCCGCGGACTACGCGTTGTATTAGTTAAATAACGCATTGGCAAACCAACATTCTTAAGCCTTTGTATTGCATCTAACGCCCCGGGTAGGGCTGCTTCACCTGTGTAGAGTACACCACTTAAATCAAACAAGGCCGCTTTGATCATTTACGTGTATCCCTCAAATACGCCAGTTTTGTCACCTTCTATAAGTTTTACATAAAATCTTGAAAAATGTATGAGAGAAA
>CAZCXC010000308.1:0-1773 GCA_964502505.1 uncultured Enterobacteriaceae bacterium | reverse complement strand
CAACTCCGTGATTGGCAGGAATTAACAATAACAAAAGGAGAAAATAGGAAGAAATTTGCATACCTGAGTCCATTGATGCCCCTCGACATTAGGAATATTCAGTTTACATTAAATTTCTTGATATTAGGAATAATTGAGGGCTAGGAATTTGTCGGGTTTTAAACAATCTGGACGAATATCCGCTTTAGGTCGAAAGCAGAAAATTGATAACCGTGGTCTGTCTCTACGATTTCTCATTTTATTTAGAAAAACTGTGGGTTAACCACTATTATTATTTAATGTAAATAAAAATAATATGGCAAAGGGGGTAATAATATGTGGTTGTTGATTCTTGGACTAGTGTTGTGGTCTGGCGTACACCTGTTCCCCTCTATTGCTAAGGACACACGGGAAAGCATCACCAGTAAATTAGGGATTGGGCCATTTAAAGGAATATTCGCACTCTTGATCGTGTTGTCGGTTATTTTAATTGTACTTGGTTGGCGCAGTATAGAACCCGCAGAGGTATATATTCCATACAGCTGGGGTAGGCATGTCACGTTTCTTCTGGTTTTACTGACATTCATTTTATTTGTTGCTGCACGCAGAAAAACGAACATAAAGCGAGTCCTGCGGCATCCTCAACTTACCGGACTGGTGCTTTGGAGTATGGGTCATTTACTGGCCAATGGTGATAATCGTTCATTGATATTATTTAGCTGGCTCGCTGTCTGGGCGATTCTGGAAATGATCATGATCAGCCGACGTGAAGGGGCATGGAAAAAACCTGATGTCGTCCCGGTAAAGAACGATATCATTACAGTAATAGGTGGTTGTATATTATATGTAATCCTTTTAATGTCACATCCTTATTTATCAGGAATCAAACTGATTTAATTGTATTTTAATATGGAGGTCTTACTATGAAATATGGTGCAAAAAATCAATTAACTGGAACTGTTAAACAAATTAAACGTGGAACAGTGATGAGTCAAGTCAATCTTGAAATTACAGCCGGCGCATCCATGAGTTCAGTTTTAACACTGGAAGCATTGGATGGTTTAGAAATTAATGAAGGTGATCAGGTAAAAGTAATCGTTAAAGCTGTTAATGTTTTGCTGATAAAAGAATAATTGCAGTAGAAATTTAATGAATACGTTTTAGATCGATGGATAGAAATGAGCTGTGGAATCTGTTTGCTTGTTTAATTATTATTCTTTAAGAAGATGTCATTTCTTCGGTGAAATAGGCATTAAGTAATCTTGAACTATAGCCATCAAATTTTATAAATTTTAAACCGCAAACGACATTCTCATTTTTTTCATCAGTTAGCTGATTGGAATAATACATTTTGCATAGTGCATTTATTTTCGTATCTATGTCATATAATTTGAGATAAAAAGCGACATCCAGCAGTGGGGCATTTACCTCGGATATTTGTTCATTATCAGGGTTGATTTTCTCAAGTATTTCACCCGCAGCACGAATTTGTAATCCGTCTGGTGAAATGTCATGAATAGTGGCTTGCAGTTGATGTATTTTATATAAAATATCGATAGGAGAGTTAATCACTATCCGGGGATATCTTCTTCTTTCTTCATGGGTTTCATGAGATTTTAATTTATCCATAACATCGTACCTAACATCATGTTTTCATATCTAATATATATAACCTAAAGTTTATTATTTCAAGGCATAAAATCACATATATAGAAAATATCAGGGAGCGATCGTTAAATTTATTTATATAACTCAGCCTTATCCAGATACCCACTCCAGGCAAACCAGTAAGCA
>CAZCXC010000307.1:0-2328 GCA_964502505.1 uncultured Enterobacteriaceae bacterium | reverse complement strand
CTGACGGTCATACAAGTTTCTCCTAAATATGCCTTCATTATAGATGCTTAACTCCCTTTGTCAAGTATATAATTGCCCTTATGTGAGACGTTTTTGTAATTCTAATTACAATTTTTAGCGATGTATTTTAAAGCTTTGTGATCGTAGACTGGGAAAAGCAAATGAGGATTTTTGCTTGAGAAATTATTTAATCTTTTCCTCCGCATCTTTATCATGCTCTAACATGGCGTAAGCAGAGTGGTTATGAATGGATTCAAAGTTTTCTGATTCGACGGTGTAGGCTGCAATGCGGTCATCTTTATTAAATTCGACGGCAATGTCCCTGACGATATCTTCAACAAATTTTGGGTTATCGTAAGCACGTTCTGTTACGTATTTTTCATCTGGTCGTTTCAAGAGGCCATAGAGTTCACAAGAGGCCACTTTTTCAACTGTGTCTATTATCTCCTCAATCCAAATAAAGTCTCTGGTATGTACACTAACAGTGATGTGAGAACGTTGATTGTGTGCACCATAATCCGAGATATTCTTTGAACAGGGACAAAGACTGGTAACAGGCACTACGACTTTTACTAAGGCTGTTGGCTTGTTATCTTTAATTTGACCAATGAAGGAGACTTCATAATCCATTAAGCTTTCAACACCGGAAACTGGGGCCGCTTTGTTCATGAAGTATGGAAATGTCATTTCGATATGGCCTGATTCTGCATCAAGCAGTTGTGCCATTTCATCAATCATATCTTTGAATGATTTAACCGTAATCTCATACTCATGTTGATTGAGTATTTCAACAAAGCGCGACATATGTGTGCCTTTAAAATTATCAGGTAAATTTACGTACATGTTGAAACGCGCGACTGTGTGCTGCTCTCCCCCGGAGCGATCGCTTATGACGATAGGGTGCAGGATATTCTTGATGCCGACTTTATCGATAGGGATATGCCGTGTGTCCTTGCTACTTTGAATATCCGGGATGTCGGATAGTATTTTTGCTGGTTTATTCATGGATTTCTAGGTTAATTTTGTAATCCGGATTCTGGAATTATTGAATTTATAAGATAAGTATAGATGCAATAGTTTAAATTTAAATAGGGCCGCTATGGCTTTAATATCTGGGCATTTTACTCGGTATCAAGAGGATTCACCATAGGAATAACGCGGTTAATTCCAGGTTCAATTATATGCAATCATTTATTCCGCTGGACTATATAATTCGCTACCCAGCGCAGGGGATCAGCTTGCTTATTGAAGCATGAAAGACTGTCAAGGGCCTCTTGCTGCAGTTGTTTTGCTACTTCTTTGGCCCCGGTCAGGCCAAGCAGGTTCGGATAGGTGGGTTTATTTCTTTCAATATCGGAGCCCTGTGGCTTGCCTAGGGTTTCTGTATCACTTTCAATATCTAAAATATCATCCTGTATTTGGAAGGCCAGACCAATACATTTTGCATAATGAGAAACATTATTGAATGAATCTTCGTTGACATTTTGCATAGCCAAGGCACCCAGTTCAACACTGGCCCTGATTAGTGCGCCCGTTTTATGTATATGCATATATTTTAATTCTGTGATGTTAAGTTTTTTACCTACGGAGGCTAAGTCAATAGCCTGCCCTCCAGCCATTCCTCTTGAGCCACTGGCCTGAGCCAGTATGTCTATCATGCGTAGACGTTGTTTAGCATCAACAATGATTGCATCATCATGCGCAAGAACGTGAAAGGCGAGCGCCTGCAAGGAATCACCCGCAAGGATTGCTGTTGCTTCATCAAAAGCCTTATGACAAGTTGGTCTGCCGCGGCGCAGATCATCATTATCCATAGCAGGTAAGTCATCATGGATCAGTGAATAGGCATGGATCATCTCTACAGCACAAGCAGGCCCATCGAGGTTTTTTAACTCAAGCCCAAATGTCTCACCTGTCGCATAAACAAGCACAGGGCGAATGCGTTTGCCGTCACCAAGAACAGCATAGCGTATGGCTTCATGCAGGTGCTGTGGTTGAATTGAAGGGGCAGGTAACCATTTATCTAACGCACTTTCAACACAGGTTTGGTAAACCTGCAATCGTTCTGTTAATGCCATGATTATTCGTTATTATCCTTAGTGCTAAAGGGTCGTAATTGCTGATCACCGTTTTTTTCCAGCAATATCTGTACTTTTTGTTCTGCTTCTGCCAGGGCTTTTTGGCAAGTTCTGGTAAGTGCAATGCCACGCTCAAAATATTTAAGCGATTCTTCAAGGCTGATGTTTCCATCCTCCATTTTTTCCACTAATGCTTCGAGTTCCGCTAATGCCCCCCCGAAATCTATATTGTTTTGTTTTTTAGCCACTA
>CAZCXC010000306.1:0-3481 GCA_964502505.1 uncultured Enterobacteriaceae bacterium | reverse complement strand
CCAGCGTTCCAGCTTTGGTGTTTCCTTTAATATTGCCTCTCCCAACTTGAGCTCAAGTGACTCCAGATCAATATCTGGATTGGCGTGATAGATTTTCAAAATACGTCCTAATGGATTTCCTGCAACTGGTTTATCAGGCTGGCGCATTTGAAGTCGTATATTGATACCCGTAAGCATCAACAAGACGAGTCGAATAATAATAACAATCAATGCCACTGCACCTAAAACGAGAATGATATATCCAATCACACCGCCTTGCTCTATGCGTTCACGTAAATTTGGCGTTTGTACGAGCAAGGAAAGGATTTGTCCACGTGCAGGATCAAGTCCAAATGCTGTTAGACCCGTTTGTTTGGACTCAAGATTATTGACCATTTTTAAAAATCGATCTTGTGGTTGCCGGACTAACTCGACTAATCGCTGTGTTTTTGGTTCAAACTCGAGATATTTTCCTTGTGAAACCACATTAAATACACCTACACGCATAACAGACAGTTTCCTTTTATCGCCATTCACTGCAGTTACCAATGCTGGAAAGGTGACAACCTTGCCTGATTCTGTCATTTCTCGCTGCAATTCAAACCAGAGTTGTTCAATTTCATCCAGTGATGCAAGCTGGGTATCTGATCCTGCTTTTTCAATAAATCTGGTCAGAAATTTATCCCGTTCGGGATACTGAATATTTGTTAATGAATATTCAAAACCACTTCGGGTATCCCCGGCGACTTGTTGTAATACACCAAACAGTTCCTTTAAATCTCCAAGGCGTTGTTTCAGGGCTTCCTGTGATTCTGCAAGTATGTTTTCATTCGATTCAAATTCTTCTTCTAATGTTTTACTTCTTTCTTCCTCGGTTGTTAGCTCTATTTTAATTGAATCTAATAGACTTGCTTGTTGTGCTTTATCCTCATCAAATTTTTTTATTCTTTCCTCGTTTTCCCTGGCATCATCTATTCTACCCAGCTCTACACGTTTTAATAGTTCATCCAATGAGATAGCATCAGACTCGGCCCATGCAGGAACACCTGTCAGGTTAATGACCAAACAGAAAATACACATTAATAAATACTGCTTCATTGTGTACTCCCATTACTACTAATTGGTACGATAAGAAGATCGGGGGCAATTTGCTTTTTTGCAATGCGTAGTGCCTTGGTTGTTGCTAGTCGGTATTGCCCGGAAGGCAGTTGGATCCAGGCTTTCTGCTGATTATCCCAGGCACCTGTCTCCTGTCCATCCAGTGTCTGATAGAGTAAGGCAATGCGGCCTACGCGCAAAAATTCAACTTCCCGCTCCAGACCATTTATGTCAAGTGCACCACGATAAGCTAGCAGTGTTTTACCGTAATCAATTTCAATTTGAAAGGCCTCAAGGACGCGTCGAAACTTTTCAGCAACTGTTACATCAGAACGTTCAACCATTGATATTAAACCGGCGACTCGTTCATTTCTTTCATCCAGTAGAAAAGGTATATCAAGCTGAATAAATTTATCCAGGCTATCAATCATTCGTACCATTAAAGGTACTATTTGGCGTTCTATTAGGGCAACTCCAGAAATTGAGTTTTTAATATCGGCAAACTGTTGTCCCTGATTGTTAATTTGGGTTTGCAATAAACTATTATAGACTTTCAGTCCATCAAGTACTTTTACAGCCTGCTTGTACTGGCTGGACAAATCTTCAGCTGCATTACTCAGTTTATCTATTTTTTGTTGTGCCGCTTTTCCTTCGTCGGTTCTTTTTTCGCCTGTTTCAATGATCTTGTCTAATTCACCTGCGTGAAGAGCAAAGCCATACACCAGGCAAGCACTTGCAAAAATTATTTGTGCAGATTTTTTAATGCTGTGTGATCTTTTCATATTTAAATTTTCTGTTTTATTGTTTATATAACTGTATATATTAACGAAATATCACTACTGTCAACATAAAAGTCCATAGGAAAAATTCACATTATTCCTTTTTTACAAGACTAATTTTTTGGAGCTTGCTAATTATTATAAAAAGTGGCTTTGACTTCCGGCCTGGTCTTGAACCGACGGCGCACCCAAAGATAATCTGAAAGGTTATTTCTGATCTGCCTTATGTTCACTATTCACAATTGATCCCCGCTGAAATAAATCTGACTATGATTTGAATTCATCTCGTAACGATAAAAACTTATTTACACCGAGCATTTCTTTAAATTCATTAAGATCTACGGTCATATCTTGCATGGCTTTTGTATGACCATCACGTTTAAAAACTTCTGCCATCTGCCGCATGATCTTTGCCTCGATTAAACCGGAATCAATGGAAGCAACAACAATTTTAAATCCTAATTCTTCAAGTTCTTCAGCGCTGAGAATAGGTGTCTTACCAAATACCAACATATTTGCAAGCTTTGGATACTCAACCCGTTGACAAATCTCTTCAAGTTCTTCCACTGACAATGGTGCTTCAACAAAAGCAATATCCGCTCCTGCATCACAATAGCGATTAACACGATCAATTGCATCATCTAGCCCATTAGGTTCACGCGCATCAGTACGCGCTACGATTACAAAATCTGGATCATTACGGGCGCTGACGGCTGCCTTGATTTTTATCACCATTTCATCAGCAGAAATAACTTCTTTTCCGCCAAAATGACCGCAGCGTTTCGGGAAGATCTGATCTTCAAGAATAATACCTGCTGCACCCGTACCTTCAAATTCGGCAACACAATGCATGGCATTATGTAAATCACCATGACCCGTATCAGCATCGGCCAATACCGGGATAGAAACCCGATGTGCCATCCGTCTTGTTGCTGCTACCATTTCATTCAAACTAACAAAATTTAAATCGGGTAACCCATACAAACTGGCACTTGCACCAAAACCACTAATAAATACAGATTCAAACCCAACTTGCTCAATCATCACCGCAGTTAATGTATCGTGTGCTCCCAAAGTACGAATAACACCTGGTTTCTCCATTAAATTGCGTAGTTGTCGTGTTGCTTTTGCTTGCATTGACATAACGATTATCTCCAAGTTTTTATTTTTCAATTATTAATTATTGCATCTGCACATAAATATGTATGATAAACAATAAAATTAATAACAACTAACAAACGCGCGTAAATACAGAAATTATACCTACATCAGCTAAAAACAAATAAATAGTGAAAATTAACCTGTCAAAGCAGCTACCGACACGTCTTCCTGATACGTAGAAAGTATTTGTATAGTTTGCTTATCTTAAAAACTATGAAAAGTAAGACGACTTATTGAATTAAAATTGGTGCCGATGGCCGCCATCTAATTTGAATCTTATCTAATTGATTATTAAATTAATTATGCAATGTGATTTTTATGACTACCCCCAAGGCTACCCCCACAGCTTATCGTCACCTCACATACATTATATAGAGTGACTGTTAATCACGATATCAGCGATTCTGTTTATTTGTATTTAACGTGTAGCAACTCAGACTTGAACTGATAGACAGTGTCCGCTT
>CAZCXC010000305.1:0-5932 GCA_964502505.1 uncultured Enterobacteriaceae bacterium | reverse complement strand
TCGTATTAATATTGATTTATCTGTCCTTTCAGTGGCAGGTAAAACAGGATGCAATAAAAATTTCAGAAGGTTATGGAAATAATCAAATTGATACATATTCAGACATAATTGCTCTGCCACAACCTTTTTCACCATTTCACTGGCGTGTAATTGTTCGAAATAGTAATGAGTATTCAACTGCGTTACTGGACATTACAGGGTTAAGTGAAAAGATAAAGACAGGGCATGAAAAAAATAGTTGGCTAGGGATGATTTCAGCATACCATTCGCCAACCCATCTATATTGGGAGCATTATTCTTTGTTAGGAACTGATCCTGATAAATTATCGTTGATTAATGAAGTTTGGTTGCATGATGATTTTAGTTTATTTCGTCAATTCGCTGTGTTTCCAGTCTTGTATAGAGTGGATGCAGTCAACGGAGGGGCGTGCGTCTGGTTCACAGATTTAAGATATTTTATCTCGACCATGCTTCCTTCATTTCGTTATGGCATGTGCCGGAATAAAGATGATAGTAACTGGCAATTATATCGATTGAGGCGTTTTACTGAATATAATCGGCAACTAATAAATCCTATGTGACTCAGGCGTTGAACGTCCGCTTTGGGTCGAAAGCAGACTGTCAGCTAACGGCCAAGCTCACCTGCTGCAATTGAGCGCAGCGGAATTGCGGTTAGGTGGAACAACTTGTTAGGTTTTTTACATTCACAGAATCAAATTTAAATTCAATTTGTACTTTTATAATTGCTTTCTCTTCTGTGACAGAATCTTCATTGGATTTATCTTTAGGAGAAATTGAACGTTTTGGTTTTATTGGTTTATTTTTTTGACTTTCCACCCATTTTTCTAGTCTATTCATTCCGTTAATATATCACTAACCGAACATCATTGGGGCAGATAAAATGAAATTTGATGTGAATGTCCGCTTTGGGTCGAAAGCAGACGCTAAATTCGTAGCAAGGTACTCTAATCCGACGTAAAAAATAAGTATTTTTATTCGAGGTCGAGGCACGAGCTTTGTAAGAAGTGCAGTTTGATACCAGCCTAACAGAGAGATTTTTTCTCAAGACGAGATTAAGTACTGAGTGAGTGCGCGGAGCTTACACGCTAGTAAGTGAGCACACGAGCCAGTGCTTAAGTGAAGTATTGGGGGAAAAGTTCCTGTTAGGTTAGCCGGTCCAGCCCAGACCCGCACTAACACAATTAATTGAAAGAAGTAAACCCACCAACTCCCCTTCATCGCCACTCTGTCGAAACCGTTTCACCAATTCAACCTGTTCCATGCCAGCCTTCATCAGTGCACCACTACGTCGATTAAGTTTACGACTGAATTTTCTGAAACGGGCGCAGAGTTTTTTATCGCCGCTGATTTGTAATACCCATTTACAACTGAGTTCATATTCTTCTTTGACCATGTTGTAGATGGTATTTCTTATTTGATCATCTTCGACTAAATCGGCATAGGCCTCTGCTACTTTGAAATCGACTAGTGCCAGGGACTTTTCAACTTCATCGATGATCAATTTAAACAGACGTGATTCGGCAAACATTTTTTTGACTAATGCTTGTCCTTCTTCACCACGCACTTTGATAAAACTCTCTAGTGCCGTACCGAGTCCATACCAGCTTGGCACTAAGTGTCGGTTTTGTGTCCAGGCGAAGACCCAGGGGATCGCTCGTAGATCACTCAGGTTATTTGCGCCGAAACGTTTGGCCGGACGCGAACCGATATTCATCTTGGCGAGTTCTTCTACCGGGCTTGCAGCACTATAGTAATCAACCAATCCTTCTGTCTCGGCCAATTGTCTATAATGCGCATAGGCAAGACTGGAAAGTGCCTCCATGGCTTCATTGAATTCCGGCTGTGGTTTTAATTCCGCTTCCGTTTGTGACTTTAAGGTATGTTCAAACACACTCGCGGCCAGCAGTTCCATGTGATATTGCGCGGTACCTTCGTTGGCGTATTTTGAAGACACGACTTCACCCTGTTCGGTGATGCGCATTTGGCCGTGTATTGATCCTGCGGGTTGTGCTGCAATGGCATAACCAGTAGGTGCGCCACCACGACTGACGGAACCACCACGACCATGAAAGAACGCAATGGGGATACCATTGTCTTGACCGGTTTGAGTCAGGCTCGTTTGCGCCTTGGCCAATTCCCAGTTAGCGGTAAAGAAACCACCGTCTTTATTTGAATCGGAATAACCGATCATGACTTCCTGTACACCACCCTGCTCTTTTACCGAGCGTCGAATAACCGGTGTTGTTAATAACTCTTGCATCATCTCTGGTCCGCGTTGCAAATCATCGATGGTCTCAAACAAGGGCACGATGGGTAAGCGACAACATTCCGTACCTGCCTGGTCCATGAACAAACCGGCATATTTTGCCAGACAATAGACACCCAGAATATCCGGTACCGATTGCGTCATGCTTAAGATGAAATGGCCGAATGCCTCACGATCCAGTGTGTCGATCATTGTTGCTGCTAATTTAAACAGGCCAAAGGTCGAGCTTGCAGATTCATCGAGCGTGTTAAATTCAGGGTGTGCCTCTAATGGCCTTGCCAGTTCTGCAACCAACCAGGCCTTCCAGTCTTCACTTGCCAGATCGGGTTCATCTTTTGTTGTATTCATCTCTTGCCAGATCGCAACCAGGGCATGATTGATGGTGGTTGAGTTCTCTCGCAGATCTAATCTGACCGTTCGGAAGCGATAGGCCTCGGCCTGTTGTCTTAGGGGTTTGATTAACGTGTCTGAAATATTTTCACAGTCCGATTCAATCAGACCTGTTTCTAATACAACAAGATCACGTATATATTCATCTGCTGTTTGATAACCAGATTGTTTGGTCTGATCAGCAATCGTGCCTTTCATCTTTAATAATATGCCGGCAACAAATTGTCTGAACACTTCGCCTGGGTTTCTAACCGACAACTCTTCCTTTAAACCGGTCGAATCAAGTATTTCAGCCAGCGATTGCTCAAAGCTTTCTGATAACTGGATGGAATTTTTTGAAATACTGAGTTTCTCTAACAATTGTTCGAGTTGCTGTTGGTAATGTGTCAACACCATCGACCGATTTCTGTGTAGAGTTTGGCGGGTGACTTCGTTGGTGACAAAGGGATTGCCATCACGGTCACCACCGATCCAGGAACCAAACTGAAAAAAAGGTGGGATCGTAAAGGAATGTTCGGGAAATAGTTGCGTTAAGGAAAGTTGCAGGCGCTCCATGTTCTCTGAAATACGATCGAACAAAGTCTGTTCAAAAAAATGCAGGCCCCATGCGACTTCAAGAGCCACCGAAGGTTTTTCCAATCTTAACTCACCCGTTAACCAAAGCAGATCGATTTCATTACGTAGTGCATCAATAAATTTTTGTTTTTCCCGGGGTGTCCAACGTGTGCCTTCCAGGCGATAGAGCAAGACATAAATACGCCGATGTATCTCCAGCACCGTCACCCGTTTTGCCTCGGTCGGGTGTGCGGTAATCGTCGGTCTGATATGTGCCTTGTTTAATAATGCCTGAATATCATCGGCCGATGCACCCGCTTGCTTTGCATCTGTAAAAACATGCGCGAATGTACCGGGTACTTTTTCCAGACCATTGATCTTTTCAACCAGTCGTCGGCGACGCATGGCGGTATTTTCTTCGGCGACATTGAGTAAGTGAAACCAGATACTCCATGCCTGTAACACACCCAACAGGACATCTTGTTTATCTTTCGGTATCGGTTTTTCACCCTGGAACAAGGGCAGAATCTCGGGCTGACGTTGTTGAATAACGACCCTTAACTGTTCAGTTAACAGGTCGACAACTTCTTTGGCATAGGTTGCTGATAAGGAATCTATATCCTGCCCTGAATTTGTTGCCGTACTGGCATCTTTGGGCACGTAATTTCTCCTTTGTTTTAAGCCACCCTGTTCGGCGGTTCTTCTCCAGCGAAGAATGCTTCTACATTATCCAGTGCACACATGCCCATCGCAACACGAGTTTCAGTTGATGCACTTCCCAGATGAGGAAATAAAACAACATTCTCCATACTTAATAAATCTTCAGCTACAGTCGGTTCTTTAGCATATACATCCAGTCCGGCACCTGCAATGGTGCCATTTTTCAGCGCTTTAACTAATGCCTGCTCATCCACAACGTCACCACGCGCCGTATTAATTAAAAAAGCTGATTTGTTCATCATACCTAAGCGTTCTGCGTTCATCAGATTTATGTTACTACCACCACCAGGACAATGCAGTGTTACAAAATCTACATCTTTGATGACTTCTTCGACTGAATCACATTGCCTTGCATTAAATTTCTTTTTAACTTCCTCAGAGGGTGGATACGGATCATAAAAAATGATCTCCATACCAAAACCAAAGTGCGCCTTATGTGCAACTGCTTGCGCAATACGGCCAAAACCAACAAAGCCCAGTTTTTTCCCTGTGACCTTGGTGGCTAACATATGTGTCGGACGCCAGCCATCCCATTCTTTAGTACGCACATGACGTTCACCTTCACCAGCACGACGCGCCACCATCAACAACAATGTCATGGCAATATCAGCAGTACAATCCGTTAACACCCCCGGCGTATTGGTAACCACAACACCGGCGGCCTTTGCTGCATCGGTGTTGATATTATTAAAACCAACTCCAAAATTGCCTAGTATCTTGCACTTACGATCCTCTACGTCAAGAATTTCAGAATTGATCTGAAAATCAGATACGGTAGGGCAAACGGCGTCAGCAGTACGTATCGCCTCCTTAAGTTCTTCCACAGACATTTTGTGATCATCTTCACTTAATTGAACATCAAAAAGTTCTTTGGCCCTTGCCTCAGCTTCTTCTGGCCATTGACGTGTGATAATTACCTTAGGCTTACTCACTACTCACTCCTTATAAAGCTTGCTTAACTTACTTTCGCCAATGCTTCCTGAACAACCGGACCGAATAAAGCAGGATTAGGTACAACGATGACACCACATTCCTGCAAGATTTCTACTTTTTCTGCTGCACTTTCACCGGTTGCAGAAATGATGGCACCTGCATGACCCATACGACGCCCTTTCGGTGCTGTCAGTCCCGCTACGTAGCCAATCACCGGCTTTTTCATATTCTCTTTTGCAAAATGCGCAGCATCTGCTTCTTGTGGCCCACCGATTTCGCCAATCATTACGATTACCTTTGTTTCTGGATCTTGTTCAAAATATCCAAAATGATCCCGGAAGGCACTACCATTAATCGGATCACCACCAATCCCGATACTACTTGAAATACCAATACCGAGTTCTTTCATTTGCGAAGCAGCTTCATAGCCAAGAGTTCCTGAACGACCGACCACACCAATAGGACCAGGCATATAAATATGTCCTGGCATGATACCCATCATACTTTTTCCTGGACTGATAGAGCCTGCGCAGTTAGGGCCGGTCAATACCATCTTGTCTTTCTCTTTATATCGGCGCATATAACGCTTAACACGAATCATATCCTGTGCCGGGATGCCATCAGTAATAGCCACACAAAATTTAATCCCGGCGTCTGCGGCTTCCATAATGCCATCTGCTGCAAACGGTGGTGGGATAAACACGATGCTGGCACTCGCACCCGTTGCTTCAACTGCTTCTTTCATTGTGTTAAATACCGGGCGATCCAAATGCTTGCTACCCCCCTTGCCGGGTGTCACACCACCGACAATATTGGTGCCGTATTCGATCATCTCTGTCGCATGGAAAGTACCGATTTGACCGGTAAATCCCTGGACAATTACTTTTGTATTTTCGTCTAACAAAATCGCCATTTTAATCTCTCCTATTTACCGGTCGCTTTTTTCCAGGCAGCTACTGCTTTATCCGCTGCTTCTTTTAATGTGGTTGCCATAATGATTGGCAATCCACTATCGGTGAGAATTTTCCGTCCTTCTTCAACATTAGT
>CAZCXC010000304.1:0-4542 GCA_964502505.1 uncultured Enterobacteriaceae bacterium | reverse complement strand
GGTCACAGCATGGGCGGTAAGGTGGCTATGGTAACTGCTTTACAATATGAACATATTATTAAGAAATTAATTGTAATTGATATTGCACCCGTTTCATATGCGCATGCTTATGAAAAATTATTTTTGGCTATGGGTAATTTACCTTTAAATAAAATCAAAAACAGGGATGAGGCAGAACAGCTTTTAGATGCAGGTATTAATGATCGCTGGCTAACTCAATTTTTATTACAAAACCTAAAACGTGATGACAAAGGTTTCAAATGGCAATTAAATCTTCTGGCGATAAGTTTGAATATTGATCATATTAGTAAATTCCCTGAGATCGATGATAATGCACAGTTTGATCTTCCAACCCTCTTCCTTGGAGGTGCAGAATCAGATTTTATTCGCGAGAAATATTATGAAACTGTGTATGGTTATTTTCCTCAAGCACAGATTCGTATGATCGAAAAAGCTGGTCATATGCTACATATTGAACAACCTTCCATAGTATTGAAATCAATCAAAGCATTTTTAAGCTAAAACGCACAACAGTATATAAATTCTTATTTGCTCTTCACGCCCAACCTCTGTCCAGTTACAATGAGCCGCTTTTTTACCCGATCAAGAGTATATAGATGACTAATAAACGTTATTCCAAGATAGTACTGGCTTATTCAGGTGGCCTGGATACCTCTGTGATTCTCACCTGGCTTCAGGCACAGTATCAGTGTGAAGTCGTCACCTTTACGGCAGATATTGGTCAAGGTGAAGAAGTTGAACCAGCACGAAGCAAGGCGGAAACCCTTGGCGTAAAAGAAATCTTTATAGAAGATTTAAAGGAAGAATTCGTCAGTAATTATGTATATCCGATGTTTCGTGCCAATACAGTGTACGAGGGTGAATACCTGCTTGGTACTTCAATTGCTCGCCCATTAATTGCTAAACGACTAGTAGAAATTGCGAATGAAACCGGTGCAGATGCAATCGCACATGGTGCAACAGGAAAAGGTAATGACCAGGTCCGTTTTGAACTGGGTGCTTATGCACTGAATCCTGATATCAAGGTAATTGCTCCCTGGCGTGAATGGGATTTGAATTCACGAGAAAAACTACTGGATTATGCTGAGGAAAATAACATCCCGATTGAGGCCAAACGAAACAATGGTTCGCCCTATTCCATGGACGCTAATCTATTGCATATTTCTTATGAAGGTGGCGTATTGGAAAACCCCTGGCATGAACCGGAAGAAAACATGTGGCGTTGGTCAGTCTCACCCGAATCAGCTCCTGATGAAGCAGAAATAATTGAATTAAGCTATACCAAGGGCGATGTTGTTGCAATTAACGGTACGGACATGTCACCAGCATCCATACTTGCAACACTTAATGAACTTGGTTGTAAACACGGCATTGGTCGTTCTGACATAGTAGAAAACCGTTATGTCGGTATGAAATCTCGCGGCTGTTATGAAACGCCTGGTGGTACTATCTTATTAAAAGCCCATCGAGCAATAGAATCCATCACACTGGATCGTGAAGTTGCCCATTTAAAAGACGATCTCATGCCTCGTTATGCCAGCCTGATTTATAATGGCTACTGGTGGAGCCCTGAACGTGAAACATTGCAGACACTTATTGATGAAACACAAAACAGTGTGAATGGTATCGTTCGACTTAAACTCTATAAGGGTAACGTAAACGTTATGGGTCGTAAATCAGAAAAAGATAGTTTGTTTGATGAAACAATAGCTACTTTTGAAGATGATGCAGGTTCTTATAATCAAAAAGATGCCGAAGGTTTTATAAAGCTGAATGCATTACGACTCCAGATTTACAATAAGCGCAAATAAAGATTATTCTCCAAACCATTAGCTTAGTTTAGTCCCAACAAACATTTTCTATATACTCACGCAAGTGTGCGATAGATGGAAATTGTCGTAGGATTAAATCGTGTCTTAACCCCTTGCAAATATTTTTAACGAGATTTGGTTGTGATGCATAATATTTTTTCCCTCCTAATGCCCAATGAAATATATTAATTGCATTAATTATATCACTTTTCATGTTTTCCTTTTTTGAACCTTGTTGTTGAAATATATCAATAAGTTTCAACTCAAATCCAAGTCCGAACCGATTAACCAGAATATTTCCTTCGTGCAAATCACCATGATATTCATTAAGAAGGTGTATTTGTTGAATGCCTATAACCAGATTATGGAGAAGATGTAATGCCTGAAATGGAAGTAGTCTTTTACCAGGTTGTCTTTGAACGAAACTTGTAAGTTGCTCACCATCAACATATTCTGAAACGAGCATTGCAATCTTACATCTTTTATAGGTAATTGTTTCTCTTGCATGGTACTGAATGATTACAGGGCAATGTCTTAACCTATGTAGTTTTTTAGCATACATAATAGCCGTCCGATCTTTCGTGTTCCTTTGCGGGAAAAGGAACTTAGCTCCTCTTTCAATTCCTGTAGGCCTCTCTATTATTTTGTAAACCTCACCTTCCCACCCATAGCCGATTAAATCAACGATTTCATATTTGTTAGCAAATATTCTACCTGGGTGAAAATCAAACGATTCTATTTTGTTCATAATTGTTATTAAAATATTAGATCGAAGTAAGTGAATTATAGATACTAAAATCGCTTAAAAGAAGAGCTTTAAAACCTATAATTATTAAACGTAATTCTGAAATATCAATGCTTTGTTTTATGCAGGATGCAGCTTGCTAACTAATATGTTTATAGTGGTTGCCTGGAAAAAAAGCGTAAATAGTACCACGCCGTAAGCAATTGATTGAATGGTATACCAGTAATCCAGACTCAATGGTAGTGACAGCGCTAAAGCTAATGTTACGGTACCACGTATACCGCCCCATGCAAGGATGGCCTGATGTTTAAATGGAATGGGTTCTACTCTTGGCAATAAATTAATCGCTGGAAAAAAACTAAAAATTACAGCTGTTCGCGCGATCAAAACCGATGCTATACCAATTATTATTGCCAACCATTGATCGGTAAACATAGTTAACGTGATGGTTATACCTGCTAATAGGAAGATTAGAGCTTCAGCTATATATGACGCAAAACCCCAAAATTCATCAATAAAATGATTTTCATTCCGTTGTTTTATATCTCCACCCAGAGCACCAGTAACAAGTCCTGCGGATAATACAGCCATGACACCAGAGAAGTGAAAAATAACTTCCGCAATAATAAAAGAGCCATAGGCACAAACTAATGTCACCATTACATAGACATTCGGTTTATAAAGTAAATTAATGATAACGTTGCCAACAATACCTACCATAGCACCGACAGCTAACCCACCGATAAAAACTGTCAAGAATTGTATTAGCGCTGAACTCCAAGTCACCGCTTGTGTGCCAGATACAGCCATCGTAATTAAGATGCTAAAAAGAACTATAGCTGTAGCATCATTAAACAAACTCTCACCTTCCAACAGCATACTCAGACGTTCCGGCGTATTTGATCCTTTTAATACAGCTAATACTGCAGCTGGATCAGTTGCTGATAACAATGCACCTGTTAACAACGCAGCTATCCATGGAAAACCTGATGGGTGGGCTATACCGTAATAGACACATACCGCCGTCACTGCAGCCGAGATCACCATTAATGGTATTGCCAAAACAATTATTGGAACTAAATTCTCTTTTAGTGATTTTAAATTAATTTCAATGGCTGCTTGAAAAATCAGAATGGGTAGAATCACATAGAAAATAATATCGTGAAAATTGTCCCAGCGAATCCCGGTATCAACACCAAACAATTTGACTACTACTTCTGAACCAATAAAACCGACTATTACTAATATTATGCTGAACGGGATACGAAGTTTTTTGGCCAGCGGCTCTAACAACACTGAAATTAAAAGTAACGCCAGGAAAAAAAGAAAGGTATATGAGGTCAACATTTCTAATTTACATTAACTACAAAATATACGAAACACACTGATAAATATTAGATACAAAGTGTCCCATATTTTTTTGATTCACGATTACTTATATTTTTTAGCTATCCAGTAATCAACACTAATGTATTTACCACCACCAAGAAAAAATAGTGCAAGTAACATAATAAAGTAGGTAGCAGCGAATTCAATTCCATTATTCAGTGAAACAATACTGCCATGTTCGGTCAACCAATCGTAATTGCCATGTTCCTTAAGAATTGATTTTGCACGATCCAGTCTGTCAATAGCTTCAACCGCATTTTCAGCTGCAAAAGCACTCATCGGATCGTGTAAAGCCTGCCAACCGTTTTCCAGGTGCACTGTAACCACAGCAACAATCATCGTAAACATCAGTGGTATAGAAATCCAGCGTGTAGCAAGTCCTAATGCAAGCAATATGGCACCGAAGTATTCTGCTGACCACGCCATATAGGCGTTTAATACCGGGAAGGGTAATTCCAAACTATGTTCAAACCAGGCAATTGTACCTTCCAAAGAACTATCACTATCAAACGGGTTCCACTTGTTGTTTGCTGCGACCCAAAATACTGGAACAAGGTAAATTCTTAATAATAAAGG
>CAZCXC010000303.1:0-10803 GCA_964502505.1 uncultured Enterobacteriaceae bacterium | reverse complement strand
AGCAATCATACACGTAACCCTAAGGGGTGGGTGTACCCTTACGATTTCTTACAGAATGTAAATAAATGTAAGGCAAATAGGTAACAAAAAGTAACGGATAATTATGTCGCCATTTGTAAGCAATTGTTAGCTAGGTATTAGCCAACCTCCTTATAAAAATATAAAAAAAATATATAAAAATATATAAAAAAATAGAAGCTAGAAATTACCTTAACGATATGCATAAAAAATCACTTTTAATGGCTCACGTTAGCACCTATACCTGTCTACAAGTAATACCCCTTTTGGGTTTTAGTATTGCGCGATAGTTTTAACAATCCTTTTTTATGTGTGTATAGGGTGATTAGTGGCGTACAGACGTACCCTTTTTAAGTTGAAAAATGCGGGGGACATGTAGTGACCAGGGCATGGGGTGTTAAAAGGGGGTAGGCTATGTTCTGTGTAATTCCTGTGTAATCATGCATGGAAAAATAGAGAAATAAGGGGATTACAGTAGATGTTCAACACACAACAATTGCTAGGCAATGGAAGGATAATTAATAACTTAGACAATTTCAGATACACAAGGAATCTTAGCCTTGAATACTCATAATCCATTGGTCCCAGGTTCGAGTCCTGGCGGGCCCACCAACAATTATGTCTGCAGTTAATTCAGACTATAATCTAGATAGATATTAAATTTTTGAAATTAATGATTATGACTCACGACAAATTACGAGAAGACTTGGATAAATTAAGGGCTGAGATTGATAACATTGCAGCTGATGATTATAAGTCAAAAGAAAAACTGAACCAGCTGATTACTGAGCTTGAATCTAGATTAGAATCCTCAGATAAGGAAGATAATCATGGAATTACCCAAAACGTTAAAGAAGCCATTAATCAGTTTGAATCTGAACATCCCCGAGCAACAGCCATTTTAAATGACATCATGGTAACATTAAGTAATATGGGGATATAAGGTTAAGAACGCCCCTAAAAACATTCTTGTTATCCACCCACTCCTGCCAGTATCCCGATTCCCAGTAGTACACCGATAATTACACCAAACGGAAGCTCATCAAGCTTTTTTTGAACTATGGTTTTTTCAGCTTTTTTCTCTTCTGCTTTATCACTCACTTCAGCTTCACCTTCTTCTGCAGTCTCAACCACTACTTCCGCAGCTTCTGCTTCAGCTTCCTCTGCTGTATCAATGCCAGCCGTGCCTGCCTCTATATCAGCTTCATCTATGGCTGGAGCTTTAACATTTTCTGCTGCATCAGCACGCTGAACGTACAACCTTTCTGTGTAATCGATACCTTGCACTTTAAATGCAAGTGCTTCCTTATGCCGGAATTGTAAATCAAGCATCGCTGGTTTTTTCATCACACTACTAAAATCAACAACTGCACGTGGATCATGCATAGTTTGGTCAAAACGCAAACCAAATTTGTGCTTTTTGTCTTGCTGTTTATCCGCCCCTATCGGGATCTGATAGTAGAACATCATTTGATGATCCCTAATCGGCTCAACTGCCTGAACACTCGAGCATAAGCAAATTAATATAAACGATAAAACTGCAGTGAATATACGCATGTGTCCTCCCCCAGGCTGCACAAATTTACTCTAAATCGTACTATTACAAATAGTAGTTTAACCCGCAAATATTACTAATAATACTAACATTCTTTTTACCTTAAGCCACACAGTTAAATCTGTAAACAGCATATAATGCTGAAATGTTAAGCATTCTGACATTTAATACCGCCATACAAGACATTAGGATTCTTGGAAAGTCTGTATACCAGCCTGTTAAGTATATTAAAGAACGTTTAGAAGAATTATCAAAACAGCTGATTAAGCTGAGCCCTGATATTATCTGCCTACAGGAACTGTTTCATCCTGGCTTGCAACAGCAACTCTATGGAATGCTTAAATCAGATTATCCCTATGCTAATGGCTTTGCGAAAACCGGATTTGGACTACGACTTGGTAATGAGCTTTTAATTTTTTCAAAATTTCCACTGCAAGAGGGAAAATTATTTCGATTTTATAACGCAACGATTGAGGAACGACTTTTTACCAGCAAAGGATTTTATAGAGCATTATTGGCTAGTCCCATGGGGGAAATACAACTGGTCAATACACATATGACTGCAGGTGGTCTACATGATCATCCAGAAGATCAACATATGGAAATAATCCGGTCTAATCAGATCCAGCAATTAATAAAAACCATATCAGATGAAATGCCAACGCTACTTGTCGGAGATCTAAACGCAGGGCAAGAAACATCACAAAAAAATTATCATGCAATATTGGATGCAGGATTTACAGATGCCTTTGCAGAGATTGGAAATTCAGGTGTGACCTGGGATCCATGCAATCCACTAGTTGTATCAAGTAATGAAAACAACCTGCCTGCACAACGTATCGATCATATTTTTTTAAATCAGATGGCACTAAAACTATTCATGCCTTTTTCCGGTAACATTGTATTAAACAACCAATCAATCGAATTACCTAATAGTTCAAAAATACCGATTTCTGATCACTATGGAATCAACGTTCACTTCAAAGCAAAAAATTAAATTTCTGTTGTTCCTCGTGGTCCAGTATCTCTATTTAGATCTTGCAATGCTTCTTCAAGTTGTTTTAAAAACTCATTCATTCGCCGCTGAAGTTCTGGCAGATGATATATTATATTTTCTTCTATCCTTTCAATTTCTTTTTGTACCTCCGGGATCGCTTTCTGTATTTCTTCCAGAGATCTATCCAATTTATCAGCAAATTGTCCACTAAGATCTACAATACTTTCCAAAACCCTGGCAACAGTACTACCTCTAGAAAGGGTAGCGACTGTTGCATTGTAATCCACCTTCCATTGATCACCCTCTTTGAGTAATATTGTCTCAAGTGGAAGTTCAAAAGAATCATCACCCGCAATAATAACGGTTGTATCCACCCAAGCTCGTTCAGCGTCTATTACCGTCCGTCCTAAATACACATCATCCAAAGGCAGTAAATTCTCTGTGGCGTCTTTGCTGAGCGTACTTGCAATAATATACTTTTTTGCTTCATTAACATTTTTATCTTTTACAGCAGCCCAAAATCGTTCTGAAACTTCCATAGGTGTGAGGTTAGCAATACATCCTGTTAGAATTAAACTATATAATGCCCAAACTAGGGAATATAAAATGAATCTGTATTTCATTGTAAAAAAACCAGTTTATTTATAATATTTAGTTTGATGTCATTTCGTTGAAGTAATTCCATTGCAATATACAACTCTTTGACAAACAACAAAATATTTTTAATAACTTTACGAGTTTAATAACAACGCAAACACAATAATTTGTGGTAATGTCACTGTGCTTTACTACAGAGTCAAAATTAAAATAATAAAAAACTTTCATAATTATCAATGAGTTGATTATAATCTACCAGCCTTTATGCAAAGTAATAATAGCAATGCCAAGCAACAAATTATTTGAAAACCTAGAATTACCACCTCGACCACAGGAACCAAATCCAAGTGAGTGCTGTGGCCGTAACTGTGAACATTGTATTTATGTTTATTATGAAAATGCATTGAGACGTTGGGAAGAAAAGGTGAAAATAATTAAGTATAAACTTACATCAGAAATTACAACTTAATCTGCCTCATTTTATGTTTATTCACACTACTAAGATGCCTATAATCGCTACTTTTTATAATAGCTCTTGATGGACAGAATTTAAAAAATGTCAGATACATTATTTAGCAAGATAATAGACAGGGAAATACCAGCTGATATCGTCTTTGAAGATGAACAATGCCTGGCTTTTAGAGATATCAACCCACAAGCACCCGTGCATATTCTGGTTATACCTAAAAAACCAATAGATAAAATTGCAAATGCTACCAACAGTGATGAAGAGTTACTTGGCCATCTATTAATTGTCGCCACTCAAATTGCAAAGGATGAAGGTTATGAAGATGCATTTAGGCTGGTAGTTAACAATGGAGAAGATGCCGGGCAAAGCGTTTTTCATTTGCATGTGCATATACTGGCTGGTAGAAGCTTCACCTGGCCACCAGGTTAAGGTTGATACTTTTAAATAATAATTTAAACGGTTTTCTTTTATGATATATATCACTGATGACCTGCGCATTGAATCTATTAAAGCAGTAGCAACCCCTGCAGTCATATGCGAAGAGATTCCAATTAGTCAACAAGCCGCAAAAACAACTTTTTATACTCGCCAGGCAATCCATAACATCCTGCAAGGAGATGATGATCGACTACTCGTCATAACCGGCCCATGTTCAATTCACAATATTGAAGCCGCAATAGAATATGCTACAAGACTAAAAACACTTGTTGAAGATCTAAGTGAAGATTTACTGATTGTAATGCGAGTTTATTTCGAAAAACCAAGAACAACAGTTGGTTGGAAAGGCCTTATTAACGATCCTGACCTAGATAATAGTTTCAAAATTAATAAAGGTCTAAGACTTGCCCGCAAGTTACTACTTGATCTGAATGAAATGGGGATCCCAGCGGGAACAGAATACCTTGATTTGATAACACCTCAATATGTTACCGATTTAGTTAGCTGGGGTGCAATTGGTGCACGCACGACAGAAAGCCAGGTACATCGTGAACTTGCATCTGGATTGTCCTGCCCTGTTGGGTTTAAGAACGGGACGGATGGAACGATCAAGGTTGCTGTAGATGCTATTGGATCGACTAGTCGTCCACACCATTTCCTTTCCTTACGCAAGGAAGGCAACTCAGCAATATTTTCCACAAAGGGAAATCAAGATTCACACATTATTCTACGTGGTGGAAAATCGCCTAACTATGATCCGCAAAGTATTAATGAAACTGCGAAAGCACTCGAAGAAGCAAATTTACCTACAAATATTATGGTGGATTTCAGTCATGCAAACAGCCGTAAGCAACATGAAGTACAAATGGAAGTAGGTAGGGATGTTGCTCAACAGATTTCTGGTGGCGATAAACGGATTTTCGGTGTAATGATTGAAAGTCATCTTGTTGCAGGGCGCCAGAATGTTATTACCGGGAAAGAACTGGTCTTCGGTCAAAGCATTACAGATGCATGCCTTGGATGGGATGATACTGTTCAATTAATTAAAGAACTTTCAGATGCAGTAAGTAAGCGACGGAAAAATTAATTAACTATAATAATTTAAGTTTTTGTAACGCCCTACTTACAAAGATTGATAGTAAATAAACGATTCCTGCCAAAATAATAATCATTGACCCTGATGGCAAATCAGGTTGATAAGACAACATCAAACCAGATGTAGTAATTACCATGCTAAGTAGTACAGCAAGTATCATCATACGTTTTATAGAAATCACAAATTGTCCAGCACTTGCGGCAGGTAAAATAAGCAGAGCAAGAATAAGAATTAATCCGACAATCTGGATTAATAAAACGACAGTTAATGCTACCATACATAACATTAATATATAAAAAAATTCGACATTAATATTACGTAGACGCGCAAACTCTTCATCAAATGCTGCGGCAAGAAATTGTTTATAAAACAATAAAATCATAATAATGATGGCGATATCCAGAATAAGCATAAGATATAAATCCTGGGCAGATACAAGAAGAATATTGCCAAATAGATAGCTCATAAGATCAATATTGTATCCAGGCGTTTTAGCAATAAACATAATACCAATCGCCATGCCCACGGACCAAAAAGCAGCTATTAAGACATCCTCATGCTGATGCCAACGTAGATTAATCCAACCAATTAGTATTGCAGCAACTAAAGCTGCTACCATTGCGCCTATTAATGGTGATCCACCAAAGTAATATGCCATGCCCATACCTGCTAATACAGAATGAGCAATTCCACCCGCAAGAAATCCAACTTTTTTTACAACAACATAGGTACCAATAATGCCACAGCCAATACTTGCAAGCAGACAGGCAATCAATGCATGCTGCATAAAACTATAGTTAAGTAGTGCTGTTATAAATTCACTCATAAATTTATTTTTTTAGTGTGTATGTTGAATCATACGAACGGGAGCGCCATATAGCTCTTCTATTGTTTTACCACTAATTTCTTCTGTGCTATGGCAAACTAGTGTCTGATTCAGGCAAGCAACTCGATCAACATATCCTGAAATAAAACCGATATCATGCGATACGACAATGATTGTCATGTGATCATTGTATTGCTTAAGTAAACCAAAAATATCTTCTTCAACACGTACATCAATATTTGCGGTAGGCTCATCTAGAATCAGAATCTCTGGTTGACAAGCTAATGCACGTGCGATTAATACGCGTTGTAACTGTCCCCCCGATAATGATCCAACAGACTGTCGTTGAATATCGACAATTTCTACAGCTTCCATAGCCTGTTGTGCAATTTCCTTGTCTTGTTTTAAATAACTACCATACCAGCGTGTATTACCGAGTCGACCCATTAAAACAGTTTCTATTACGCTAATGGGGAAATCACGTGAAAATGTTGGGTATTGCGGTACATAACCTATTCTGGATCGTCCATAGAGCGGTGACATACCCATAACAGTAACATCCCCTTTGTCAGGTCGTAATAAACCAAGGATTAATTTTAGTAAGGTGCTTTTCCCACCCGCATTAGGACCCACAATCCCTAGAAATTCTTCCTCTCTTATTGATAACGAAATATTCTTAACAACAGATAATCGATTGTAAGAGAAACTAACATCATCAAGTTTTACAACTGATTCCATATTTATTCTGCTCCCTGCATTATCTTAGTTACTACTTGTCGCATATTTTCTATATAATTTTCTGCAAGTGGATCCAGCTCAACAAGCTTTGCCCCAATTTCTCTCGCAAGTATTTTGGCGGATGCATTATTCACCTGTTTTTGTGTATAGACCGTATGGATATTTTCTGCCTTTGCCAACTCAATTAATCTGGATAATTTTTTTGCCCTTATTTCGCTGCCGTCTTGTTCAATTGATAACTGTTTAAGATTATATGTGTCTGCGAAATAACCCCAAGAGGGATGTGACACTATCAAATAGCGATTATTCAATTGTACTAATTGATTATGAATATCTCTATCAAGCGCATCTAATCTGTCAATAAGAATTGCATAATTATTCTCATAGAAATTTTTATCCTGAGGATCGAATCCCACTAAAGTATTTTTGATCAGAGTTGCCAGAAATTTAGCATTTTTTGGACTGGTCCAAATATGTGCATCCAAATCATAACTTGATGTTTTATGAGAAACAATCTTGTCACAACAATATATAACTATTAAATCTTGGTTTAATTTTTCTATCTTGTCTATCCATGCTGTTTCAAAGGGGACACCTATTTTAAAATAGAGTTGTGATTCGCTTAGAGCTGCCATTTGTTTTGGCGTTGGTTCGTAGGTTTCAGGATTTGATCCGGGATTAATCATTGTTCTGACTGACACTCTGTTACTACCTATCTGTTCAACTAAAAATTTTTGTGGCGGGATACTAACAAATATCTTTATTAGATCTTTTGTGTCAGCATAACTTGTTGATGAAAGCTGAGTACTCAAAATAATAAAAAAAATGATTTTAAAATAAAGATCCATCTTTGCTGTTTCAGTCCTTCACTGATTTGCATTCGTTGCAAATTCCTTGAATCTCTACCATGGCAATATCAATAGTAAAACCCAGTGCATCAGATTTTTCTGATAACAATTCATGCACTTCACTATCATCCATTTCGGCAACAGCACAACATTGCTTGCAAATCAGAAATTGTCCTGTATGACGATGTTGAGGTTCACCACAACCTATATAAGCATTTAATGATTCAATTTTATGCACCATACCTTCGGCCCGCAGAAAATCTAATGCCCTATACACAGTTGGTGGTGCAGAACCAGCATGCTCGTTGCGTAACTGATCGAGGATATCGTAGGCTTTGACCGGTTCGTGACTACCCCATACCAATTCCAAAACACGTCTACGTAATTTAGTTAATCGGACTCTGCGTGCTTGGCATGTTTTCTCTGCGGTTATCAGAGCATTATCTAGACAATGCTGGTGTGTGTGGTCATTGTCCTGAAAAGGTACAAGTACACTATTTTTAGACATTTTCTCTCCTTTAAAGTAAACCACTTGAAGTAATGTTATGTTATAATATAACATTTAATTACTAAAAATACATAATTCAAGGTGATTACTTAAGATATTTCCACTTTTCACCCATACTGTTTCTATGACGGTATAATTTTTACAACAAGATTATTTAAGAAATTTTCGTGCAAGAACTTGAATCAACCACTGATATTAAAGTTGACCGGTCCCTGGATACCAAGGGACTTAACTGTCCCCTGCCCATATTAAAGACAAAGGTACTGCTCAATAAAATGAAACCCAGTGAAATATTGTATGTTGAAGCAACCGATCCGCATTCAGTCGTTGACTTTGAAGCATATTGTGCTCGAACAGAGCATGAATTAATAAAAATAATAAAATCCAAAGAGCTATTTGAGTTTTATATAAAACGAGTTGAAAACCCTAAACGTTTTTAAAACAAAACCTTTTCTTTTCTAAAATTGAAATGCTTTTAAAGAAAATATATTGCAACAATTCCTTTCAAACGTACCCTGAAAAGGGTATGTATTAGCAACTATTCTTTAAGTCACTATGCGTGATTATTCCTTGAATATATAATGTAATCTTATTCAAGGAGAATGTATGGCCAAAACAAGAGTCTTAATTGTCGATGATGACCACACAACTACTTCTGTGATGAAGCTATATCTAGAAGAATCGGGCTATAAAGTCTCGGGGATAGCAACTAATGGTAGGGAGGCAATTGAAAAAAGCAGAGAGGATAAAACTGATTTGGTTCTTATGGATATCAGGCTTGGTCAGGGCATGGATGGAATCGACGCAGCAGAAGTCATAAATAAGCATATAGGATTACCTATAATTTTTGTCACTGCACACGCAGACAAATCTATTTTAGACAGGGCTAAACTGATGGAGCCAGCCGGTTTTATCAATAAACCATTGCGGCAAAAAGATCTCCAGACAACGTTGGAACTAGCTACATTAAAGATTAAAAATCCAGTTAAAAGGCGTCGAAGAAAAAGTAGTAATTCAGTTGAAGAAATTCTTGAAAGTTTGTATAACTTAACACCTGCTGAAGCAAGAGTTGCAGCTAAATTAATTGAATATCCTCAGCTGAACATTGTAGCCAAGGCCCTTAACATAAGCCTCTCAACTGCAAAAACACATCTTAAACGTATCTACCGTAAAACAAATACAAATAGACAATCTGTCTTGGTACATAAAATTATTAATGGGCCGGTCGGTTTATTATTAAATAATAATAGCTAAATAGTAGTTTTTTAATGAATAAACTACGTTTAATAATAGGTCCAGTTATTTTAAACGTGGAATTATTAGATACTCCAACAGCTAAAGAAATATTTAGGCAAACACCTTTCAATTCAAGCGCCCAGACTTGGGGAGATGAGGTTTACTTTTCCACTTCTGTGTTGGTTAACAAAGAACCTGATGCGCGAGATATTGTTGATGCCGGAGAACTGGCCTTTTGGGTCGAAGGACAATGTATTGCCATAGGATTTGGGCCAACACCTATTTCAATAAAAGACGAAATACGGTTAGCTGCGACGACAAATGTATGGGGTAAGACTCAGGATGATGTCACATTGTTAAAACAAGTACGAGATGACGATTTAATACTTGTTGAGAAATGGGAAAATATCTGAATTATTTTGATCTAACCTTATACGCTACGCCCATCGGATTCAAGAATTTCGTAATCGTGGGTGATATTAGCCATAGCACCCAGCATTATTGAGGCAGAACAATATTTCTCAGCAGATAATTTAATTGCACGCTCAACGTTTTTCTTTTTCAACGCATCCCCACTAAACGTAAAGTGTAAATGTATATCAGTAAATATTTTTGGATCTTCCACCGCCCGTTTTGCAGTAATTTTAACGTCACAATCATGGATCACTTGTCGAGACTTTTTTAAAATGGATACAACATCATAAGTACTACAGGCCCCCATACTAAGTAAAAGCATTTCCATAGGACGTGGCCCTAAATTACGACCACCTCCTTCTGGAGGACCATCCAGAACAACAGTATGCCCGCTTGATGATTCCCCGATAAAAGCTGCCCCGCCTGCCCACCGAAGCCTTGTTTCCATCACATTCTCCAACTGGTTACAATTTCTCAAAAAGAGTAACATAGTCGGACACGAAGCTGGAGTCTATCGATTAAACAATCAAAATCGCACATACGAGGCAATGAAATCATTGATGACAAATAAGGTAGATCGCCCCCAAGATGATTTCATTGCTCAATTTATAGAGCATTGTCACCAGAAACAATATCCTGCTAAAAATGTAATTATTAAAGCAGGCGATCCTTGTGATGAATTATTTTACATTATTTCAGGCTCAGTGACTGTGATGGTAGAAGACTCAGAAGGGCGTGAAATAGTACTTGCTTATCTTAATCCGGGCGATTTTTTTGGCGAGTTAGGGTTATTCAACCCAGATTACAAACGTTCAGCTTTTATACGTTCAAAAACGAAATGTGAAATAGCAAAAATCAGCTATGAACGTTTAACGTCACTGGACTCACTATTTCCAAATCTTCTATTTTCAATCGCCTCACAGATGGCTGTTAGATTACGTAAAACCAGTAGCAAGGTAAGAGATCTGGCATTTACGGATGTGCAAGGACGTGTTGCCCGAACTTTACTTGAATTGTGTAAAGAACCAGATGCAATGACACATCCAGACGGTATGCAAATCAA
>CAZCXC010000302.1:0-14929 GCA_964502505.1 uncultured Enterobacteriaceae bacterium | reverse complement strand
GCAATTGAAATCTGTGGCAACCATCCTTTGCTGATTGAGGGACATCCAGATAATATTAAGGTGACTCATAATTATGATTTGGCACTTGCCGAACTTTACCTTCAACAACAAGGGGTAAATTAATGCGAATTGGACATGGCTACGATGCCCACACTTTTACAGAGGGTAGACCACTAGTACTTGGTGGTGTCACTATTCCTCATGACAAGGGGTTAGCAGCACATTCGGACGGTGATGCCGTTTTACATGCCCTATGTGATGCCCTGCTCGGCGCCGCAGGTTTGGGAGATATGGGCGCTTATTTTCCTGATACAGATAAGAAATTTAAGAATATAGACAGCCGTTTATTATTGCAGGACGTTGTGAAATTATTTGTTAAGGAAAATTTAACAATAATAAATGTTGATATTACGATCCTTGCGCAAGCACCTAAAATGGAACCACATATTTCAGCTATGCGAGAAAATATTAGTGCAGATTTAAAAACAGAAATTAAAAATATAAATATTAAAGCAACGACCACTGAAGGAATGGGGTTTATTGGCCGTAAAGAGGGCCTTGCAGTCCATGTAGTCACCCTACTAGGGTAGATATGATCTACCTCAAAATCGGTATAACTCATTGTTATATAAGGTAAATATCACAAAATAATTTCTAAATCAGCATTTCCTCCTGCTAGACTCAATTGAATCATGTTTTTTACAACATGAACAACAGAGTCTGTTTATTCACAATAATGGAGGATAGGTCTCATGGGTAAATTACACTTCACAAACGAAATTTTATTCAAAAATTTTAAACATCTGGAAGTTCAAGTAGTACCTGAGCAAAAAGCAGCCTGGTTATATTTTAATCCATTTCCACGATCTTGTTATACATTAACATTGCTAAAAGAACTGGATAAATACCAATCTATTTTAAAGCATCATGAAGGTAAACTTCCTTGCAATGGAAAGTTGGTAGATATTGAATTCAATTTGATTATATGAAATTACTATATATCGTTCTCTCAACTCCATAGAGTATTTATTTTTAACTGTTTTAATTTAATCTTTGGTTTATTATCTTTTCATCAGAACATAAATAGCACCACCACCACCGTCCGACGGTCTGGCTGAGCAGAAGGCCAAGACTTCATTTATTTGAGGCAACCATTGGTTCAGATTATTTTTTAATACTGGCAGGTTGTTTTCTGAACCTTTACCTTTGCCATGAATGATTCGTACACAGCGATGATTTGCATCACGACAATGTTCAAAAAATTGCATCAGTGTTTTCTTTGCCGCAGGTATAGTCATACCATGTAAATCCAGTTCTATTTCTACAGGAATTTGTCCTCGCTTTAATTTTCTTAATACATGTTGTTGTATACCCGGCCGCTTAAATTGTAATTTGTCACTGGCTCTAATGGTATAAGGATCTTCTGTATCAAGTGTCGTTGTATTGTGTGCATGAGCTATATTCTGACCTGCTACAGGTGGTTTTGGACGATTAAATATGACGCCATCATGTTCAATCTGTTTTACTTTCCCAACACTTTGGCGAAATAAATCGCTGTCTTGTTTTGTAATGCGTTTTGATTTTGGCATGATATGACCATAAACTATTGTCTATACAATAGTTTATAACAGCTTTCTATGGATGTCGCGGTGGAACTTAAAATTAGGGCGTGTTTGTTTTCTTTATCCCAGCCATTTACGCGCATTGTAAAATAGTTGCAGCCAGGGGCTTTCCTCATGTTGCCAGGATTCAGGAAACCATGAAAATTGTTTTTTTAGAAAAACCCGCTCCGGGTGAGGCATTATAATGGTAAATCTGCCATCTTGTGTGGTGAATCCAGTTTGCCCGGCCGGTGAACCATTTGGATTAGCAGGATAAATTTCAGTTGTATTAAGATAATTATCTACATATTGCAGTGTTGTAATTGCATACTGAGAATTTTCTTTGGTTTTAAAGTAAACACGGCCTTCGCCATGGGCAACTACAATAGGCAAATATGAGCCTACCATGTCGCTAAATAAAATAGACGGTGATTCAGTTACCTCCACCATGATAAGTCTTGATTCGAACTGCTCTGATTTATTATGAACAAAATCAGGCCAGTGTTCTGCACCAGGAATAATGTCGCGTAAATGCGAAAGCATTTGGCAACCGTTACAAACACCTAATCCAAAGGTATCTTCTCTGCTAAAAAAATCCTGAAATTCATCTCGGGTCTTTGGGTTATATAGTATTGATTTAGCCCAGCCACCACCAGCGCCGAGCACATCACCATAAGAAAAACCTCCACAAGCTGCGAAACCGCGAAAATCTTTTAATGTGATATCACCATTAATAATGTCACTCATATGTATATCAACTGCGTCAAATCCAGCTCGGCTAAAGGCGGCTGCCATTTCTATCTGTCCGTTAATACCTTGTTCGCGCAAAATTGCTATTAATGGCTTGGAATTAATATTTATATAAGGTGGTTCACCGGGAATTTCGAATGTGCAATGAACAGTTAATCCTGGATCGTCGTACTCCAGAAATTTATCAAACTCTTCTCGTGCGCATTCAGGATTATCACGCAGGGATTGCATATGATAACTTGTTTCAGACCATAACCGGTGTAATGCCATGATATCTTCTTCAAGAATCAAATTGTTTTGGTTACTAATACGTAATTGTTTATCTTGATTGAGTGTCCCAAGTTCATGCAAGTGTTCAGCGAGTGTGCCTGCGTCTTTAAATAATTTTCTAACAGCTGCCACATGTTCTTTGCGTACTTGTATTACAGCACCTAATTCTTCATTAAACAGCGTAGAAATAATATCCGGCCCGAGCGCATCAATGCTAATATCAACGCCAGTACGACCGGCAAAACTCATTTCGCATAAGGTAACAAATAAACCTCCATCGGAACGATCGTGGTAGGCAAGTAACATTCCCATTTCATTTAAGATTTGAATTGAACGGAAGAAATCTTTTAGATCTTCAGCGTTTTCAACATCTGCTGCGTCTCCGCCAATATGGTTGTAGACTTGTGTAAGTGCTGTTCCACCAATGCGATTTTTACCCCTACCCAGATCAATCAATATCAATACTGATTCATCAACATCCGTATTCAGTTGCGGAGTCAGGCTTTGACGAATGTCTGCTACTGGGGCAAATGCAGATATGATGAGTGATAGAGGGGAGGTTACTTGTTTTTGTTCTCCATCATCTTGCCATATTGTATTCATTGACAAAGAATCTTTTCCAACTGGAATACATATATCCAACGATTGACACAATTCGCTTACTGCTTTTACTGTTGTATAAAGTTTTGCATCTTCATTTCCACTATCACAGGCTGCCATCCAGTTAGCTGATAACACCACATCTTCAAGCTGTAATATTCTCGCAGCAGCTATATTTGTAATCGCTTCACCAATCGCCATACGCCCAGAAGCAGGCGCACTAATTAACGCGATGGGAGTACGCTCGCCAATCGCCATTGCCTCACCTACATATGCATCAAACGAACTGGCAGTGACTGCACAATCTGCAACGGGAGTTTGCCAGGGGCCCACCATTTGATCACGAATAACAAGCCCTGTAATACAACGATCACCTATAGTGATCAAAAAACGTTTATCGGCAACGGTAGGTAAACGTAATATTCTTTTTATAGTTTTTTCAAGTTCTATATCCTGGCAATCAAAATTACTTTTGTTATGGGAAATTTGTTTTGCAATGCGTTGCATACGCGGTAATTTTCCCAGTAATACAGAAAGGGGTAGATCGATAGGTGTATTAGCAAGTAACTTATCTGTAAGCTTTATTTGACCATCATCGGTTGCTTCGCCAATCATTGCGAAAGGTGCACGTTCACGTTTGCAAAATTGACTAAAGGTTTCTAGTGCGTCTGGATGAATTGCAAGTACATAACGTTCTTGTGCCTCATTACACCAAATCTCCATGGGGGACATTCCCGGTTCTGCATTTGGAATTTCACGAAGTTCAAAGCATGCACCTCTTTGACTGTCATTAACAAGTTCAGGTAGTGCATTGGATAAGCCACCTGCACCGACATCATGTATCGAAATTATTGGGTTAGCTTCATTGAGTGCCCAACATGCATCGATAACTTCCTGGCAACGTCGCTGGATCTCCGGGTTATCACGTTGTACTGAAGCAAAATCTAGTGATGCGTCACTCTTACCTGAAGCCATGGATGATGCTGCGCCACCACCCAGACCAATTAACATTACCGGGCCTCCAAGTACAATTAATTTTGCAGCAGGCGGGATTGTATTTTTATTAACATGTGCAGGACGCATCATGCCGAAACCACCGGCCAGCATAATGGGTTTGTGGTAACCGCGCACAGTACCATTCTGCTCTGATTGCTCATAAGTACGGAAAAAACCACAAAGTGCAGGTCGGCCAAACTCATTATTATAGGCTGCGCCGCCGATTGGTCCTTCCAGCATAATGTCCAGAGCAGAAACAATCCGATCAGGTTTGCCGTATTGGATTTCCCATGGTTGAGGAAATGTGGACATGTGTAAATTAGAAACTGAAAAACCAGTTAGTCCGGCCTTTGGTTTTGCACCACGTCCGGTTGCAGCTTCATCGCGAATTTCGCCACCGGAGCCTGTTGATGCACCCGGATAGGGAGAAATCGCCGTTGGATGATTATGTGTTTCTACTTTCATTAAGATATGCACATCTTCTTCATGAAATTGGTAATGATGATTGTTAGGATCTGGATAAAAGCGTGTTGCAAGATAGCCTGTTGTTACGGCTGAATTATCTTTATAAGCAGATAAAATACGACCAGGATTTTTAACATGGGTTTCCCTTATCATATCGAATAAGGATTGATTCATTTTTTGATTATCAATTGTCCACTCAGCATTAAATATTTTATGTCGACAGTGTTCTGAGTTTGCCTGGGCAAACATCATGAGTTCGACATCAGTTGGGTTTCTCTTAAGTTTTTGGAAATTTTCAAGCAGATAGTTAATTTCAATATTAGATAAAGCCAATCCCATATTAATGTTGGCTTCCAGTAGCGCTTCTTGTCCTTTTTGCAAAACATCAATATAAGTAAGATCTTTTGCTTGCATCTGTTGAAACAGCACATCGGCCTCGACAAAATCAGATACAACAATCTCAGTCATTCGATCATGAATATGTGGTTTGATTTTATCGATAATATCTGTTGAAAGTTCCTGATCGATTTGCAGGTACCAGGCACTACCTCGTTCCAAGCGATTTACTTTATCTAGGCCACAGTTATGTACGATATCGCTAGCTTTGCTGGACCAGGATGAAATAGTCCCAGGTCGAGGTATGACAAGTAGTAGTTGTCCTTTAACCGCAGTTTGAGGTGACTGATGTCCGTAAGCTAAAAGATTTTCAAGTCTCTTCTTTTCATGAACATCCAGTTTTTCACTCAGCATAGCAAAGTGGACAAATTCAACTGTTAATGATCGAATGGCAGGGACAGCTGCTTGTATTGAGGCAAGGACCTTATTGATACGAAAATCGGAAAGGGCGGGACTACCGCGAAGTGTTAACAACATTAATTGTATGCTGAGTTCTTGTTATTTTATTTCATCAACCTTAATTAATACAGAACTTGTTTCTGTTCCTCGGGCGCTGGAGGATGAAAAATTCTGTCTGCTACTATCGTCAAAGCTTTGACTAATGCTACCAATACGGATCCATTCGCCCAATCGTCCACTGACTGTTGTTTCAACATTCTGGACATCAAAAGTTGGGGCTCGACCTGGTTGAATGTTGGTTAACCTGGGTGCTACTAATAATGTAACGCGATCGCCATTAAGTCGCGGTAGGACATAAAAACCCGAAGTTGCATCGTAGTATTCAGTTGTGTCACTTACAACAACACCATCCGGTCTAACAAAAGCAGTCTGGTTTCTGATAGGGACAGATTGCCCAGACTGGATAAAAGCAGGGTAACCCTCAAGGGTTTTTACACGAAAGGCATTTCTGTTATCTATCGTTGTTCGATTACTTAGATTACGATACTGGATACGATTACCATCATCATCTTCCGCAGCAATAACCAGGCCTTTATTTGAGCGGCTTGGATCTTTACTGGAAATACTCACATCGCCAGTTGAGTATTTACCCGATAGTGCATCTTCGCGCCTTTGGAATTGTCCTCCCATATCGTGTGTGACGGTAATTAATAAGTTGCGTAGAGGACGGTCCAGGCTCTGTAACACACTTTTTATTTCGGTAAGATTGCTAGGCGTTGTTTTAATAATGAGTTGATTATTCATTCCGGTGATGGTGCCTCCGGGAGTGACCAGGGGCCTTAGAATATGAATGACATCGTCTGTCATCCGGTTTTGTAAAGGGATAATCTCCAGTTCCATTTTTTCCGCCAGTACCACCGGAGTCTGTAATACGTTCGTAAGTAAAAAAATAAAAATCAACTTTTGTTTCACATTGTCATCCGTCGTAAGTTAGGGTCTTGCGCCGCCACCTCCCACATTTCTTCGAATTCCTTCAGTAAATATTTTGACTGGCGAGTATCTTTAAAATTTACGTTGGCCCCATAGCGTTCTGCATCTTTTCTATGTACATAGCCAACACTATCGGCAACAAACAGGCATTCATTATAATCCTTATGCTGATAATGGGCCTTGCGGATCTCAATGAAACTACTCATATCACCCGCCAGGTTTATCAGTCGATGCCCATGTTTAACGATTGTATCCGGGTCAAACACAATCAACCTGATCTTTGGTTTTCGGTTTTTAACAATTAGTTGCCTGATGGCCTCTATAAAATCAGGTGAATCAAAAATTGGCGGATCAAGCAGTCGACTAATAATTTCAACCGTTCGTGAACATTGACGTGCCATAGCCGTAACGGCAATTTGGTTATCATCACGACTATCCAGCAGAATTAATTTATCTGTTTCGCCGAGTTTATTGTCATCAAAATCAGGCATATGAATACGTTAAATATTTTTTGCTTGTTGTTCAGCATTACCTATATAGCTAACCGGAGTCATTTCAAGCAAACGCTGTTTTTCTGGCTCGGGTATATCCAGTGTGTTAATGAAAACATGTAATGATTGCTGGTTAATGATTTTGCCGCGTGTAAGTTCTTTTAATTTTTCATAGGATTGCCCAATACCATAACGACGCATGACTGTTTGCACAGGTTCCGCCAATATTTCCCATGCATTTTTTAAATCGTTTTCAATTTTTTCCTTATCAATTTCAAGTTTTGCTATACCTTTTAAACATGATTTAAAAGCCAGCAAGGTATGGGCTATAGCTGTGCCATTATTTCGGATTGTGGTCGAGTCAGTCAGATCACGTTGCCAGCGTGAAACAGGTAATTTTTCAGCTAAATGACCAAATATACTGTTTGCAATACCAAAGTTACCTTCAGCATTTTCAAAATCTATCGGGTTTACCTTGTGGGGCATAGTTGATGAACCGACTTCACCATCAACGGCTTTCTGCTTGAAATAACCGAGAGAGATATAACCCCAGATGTCACGACAAAAATCGATTAATATCGTGTTAATGCGGAGCATGACATGAAAATATTCAGCCATATAATCATGCGGTTCAATTTGGGTCGTATAGGCATTCCATCCCAGACCCAAACTTTCAACAAACTGCTTAGAAATTACCGCCCAATCAATATCAGGATAAGCAGCAAGATGTGCATTGTAATTTCCTACGGCCCCATTGAATTTACCAAGTATCTCAACTTTTTTTAGTAACTGGAGTTGGCGTTGTAAACGATAAGCAAATACAGCCATTTCCTTGCCAAGTGTCGTCGGTGAAGCAGTTTGTCCATGCGTTCGGGATAACATGGCTTGGCTGGCATAGTTATCTGCCAGTACGGAAAGGGCAGCAATAATATTGTTTAATTTAGGGACGATAATCTGCTCATGTGTCTCTTTTAACATGAGGGCATGACTCAGATTATTGATGTCTTCCGAGGTACAGGCAAAATGGAAAAATTCAGCAACCGATTCCAGTTCTGTATTGCCTGCAATTTTTTCTTTCAGGAAATATTCTATCGCTTTGACATCGTGATTGGTGGTATCTTCAATTTCCTTTATGCGCAGCGCATCTTGTTCAGTAAACTCTGAATAAACGCTATCAAGTGATTGTACTGAAGTCTCTGAGAGGGCAGGTACTTCATGCATGGCCTGTTGCGATGCCAGCGTTTTTATCCAGGCAATTTCAACCAGAACCCGATATCGCATTAACCCAAATTCACTGAAAATAGGTCTGAGCTCAGACGTTTTTTCCCCATATCGCCCGTCTATGGGTGATATTGCTGAAAGCGATGATAGGTCCATGAATTTTTCCAATATGTTCAGGGCTGACTGTGAATAATACCTTATTTAGAGACAGGCTCCGAGTTTACTATCTTACATTTTGATTCCCATAAACTGATCACGGACAAGGATTCGGTTGGCCGGTATGAATATCCTCAATTGCCCTGAGTAAGTCTTTCGAGAGTTTAATATCAATGCTAGCAATATTAGTTTTTAACTGGTCCATGCTCGTTGCGCCGATGATATAACTGGTCAGAAATGGACGTGAACTCACATAGGCAAGGGCCATTTGTACTGGATCAAGGCCCTGGTTACGAGCCAGTTTAATATAGGCTTCTGTGCTTTTGATGCCTTCATCATTTGTATAACGCGAGAAACGTTCAAATAATGTCAATCGGGCTCCTGCTGGTTTTTTATTGTTCAGGTATTTTCCGCTGAGCACACCAAACCCAAGGGGAGAGTAAGCTAATAATCCCACATCTTCCCTATGTGCAAATTCAGCTGCACCAATTTCAAAAGTCCGGTTAAGTAAATTATATGGGTTTTGAATAGAGACAATACGCGGTAATTTTTTTTGCTTTGCTACTCGTAGATATTCAGCAATACCCCATGCTGTTTCATTTGAAATACCGATATGGCGAATTTTACCTGATTTGACTAATTCACCCAATGCTATAAGCGTTTCCTCAATCGGCACACCATCTTTTTCTGACGCATGGTAATAACCCAGCTTGCCAAAATAGTTGGTATCTCTTTCTGGCCAATGTAGTTGATAGAGATCAATATAATCGGTTTGCAGGCGTTTCAAGCTGTCATCCAACGCAGTTTTAATATTTTTTTTAGTCAAAGACACATTTCCATTGCGTAGATAGGGGATCCAATCGGCAGCAGCACATACCTTACTGGCAATAATTAATTTATCACGATCATGACGCTTAGCTAACCATGTCCCAAGATACTCTTCTGTTCGACCTTGGGTTTCAGCTTTAGGAGGGACTGGATAGAGTTCTGCCGTATCAATAAAATTTATACCTGCATCAATTGCATAATCGAGTTGCTCATGTGCTTCAGATTCGGTGTTCTGTTCACCCCAGGTCATGGTGCCGAGGCAAAGCTGACTTACTTGTATATTAGTACGTCCTAGCTGTCGATATTGCATAGCTATTGATGCTGGAATTTACTCATATGAATATGGGGTCATGATAAATAGTTTCAACAATAATCAACAAGTACACGTACCCAATTGCGATAGGGTATGTGTACATTTATTGGACTACTTTAAAAGGTCTTATTTAGGTTGCGGCACAATCCGTAAATAAGGTTTGGGTGCATTCCAACCCTCAGGATATTTTTCCTTCGCTTCATCATCAGAGACTGCAGGTACGATGATCACATCTTCGCCTTTTTTCCAGTTTACGGGTGTGGCAACTTTATGTTTTGCGGTCAACTGCATAGAGTCGAGTACGCGCAGTACTTCATCAAAATTGCGTCCGGTGGTCATAGGATAAGTAAGAATAAGTTTAATCAGTTTATCCGGGCCAACAATAAAGACGGAGCGTACTGTGAAATTATCCATTGCTGTTCGTTCTTTTGCACTGCCGCTGGCATTCGGGTGAATCATATCGTACAGTTTTGCAACCGCCATATCCGTATCACCAATCATAGGGTAGGTGACTGCATGCCCTTGTGTTTCTTCGATGTCCTTAGACCAGTTGGTGTGATCTTCAACTGAATCCACGCTCAAGCCAATGATCTTGCAGTTGCGTTTATCGAATTCAGACTTCAGACCGGCCATATAACCCAGTTCGGTCGTGCAAACTGGCGTGAAATCCTTTGGATGGGAAAATAATATTGCCCAACCATCGCCGATCCACTCATGGAAATTAATCGTTCCTTCTGTGGTTTCTGCTGTAAAATCAGGTGTCTCTTCGCCTATGTGTAGTGCCATATGGTTTCCCTCCAAGTAAATATTGTTTTCTTAATTATAGGTCGTAATAAATCAGTGGTATATAGATACTAATAGAAAATTCGGTTAAGAGGCCGGTCAGACAAATATCTATTGTTTATGATACCTTTCTGCATCATGAAAGCTTACGGTTTTAATTGTTAAATAATGCAGACACTAAAAATCACACGACCCGATGATTTCCACTTGCATCTCAGGGATGGTGCTGAAATGCAAAGTGTTGTGATGGATAGCGCTCGTCAGTTTGCACGGGCAATTATTATGCCCAACCTTAAACCGCCTATTGTGACTACTGTCCAGGCAAAGGATTATAAGGAACGCATACTAGCGTGTTTACCCGAAAATAAACCTTTTCAGCCACTTATGACGTTGTACCTTACTGATAAAACCACACCAGAAGAAATAGACCGAGCTAGTCAAAGCGGACATATCTACGGTGTGAAATATTATCCGGCAGGCGCAACAACAAATTCAGATAATGGCGTGACGGCTATTGAAAATGTGTATCCAGTTTTAGAGAAAATGATTGAACTGGATATGCCCTTGTTAGTACATGGTGAAGTCACCGATGATGATGTTGATATGTTTGAACGGGAATATGTGTTTATTGAGCGTGTATTATCATCGGTACTTGATCGGTTTAAAAAATTACGGGTGGTCTTTGAACACATAACAACAAGTCAGGCGGTCGAGTTCGTTAAAAATGGTCCTGATTCTCTTGCGGCAACAATAACACCGCAACATCTATTACTTAATCGAGATGCGTTATATTCAAATGGTAATATCAACCCGCATTATTATTGTTTGCCCGTATTGAAAGCAGAAGAGCACCGACAGGCAGTTTTACAGGCTGCAATTAGTGGCCATCCCAGATTTTTTCTTGGAACAGACAGTGCGCCCCATGCAAAAACTAAAAAAGAATCAGATTGCGGTTGCGCAGGGATTTACTCAGCACACAGTGCGATTGAGCACTATGCTTCAATTTTTGATGCGGTGGGTTGTCTTGATCGTTTGGAGCCTTTTGCCAGTCATTATGGTGCTGATTTTTATAAATTGCCCCGTAATGAATCAACAATCACTCTAGAGAAAAAGGAATGGACTATTCCTGCTAAATTACCGTTTGCTAATGAACAAATTGTTCCGTTTCGCGCAGGAGAAAAATGTGCATGGAAGCTTCAATAATGAGTGAAGAAAATATTAATCTTATTAAAAATCGTTTTCGTGGTTATTTACCGGTAGCCGTTGATGTTGAAACAGCCGGGTTTAATGCAGCGACTGATGCCTTGTTGGAGATTGCTGCAGTTACATTTAATAGAGATGAAAATGGGTGCTGGATTATTGATGACAGTATCAGTCGTCATGTAAAACCGTTTGAAGGTGCTAATCTAAATCAGGCCGCCCTGGAATTCACCGGTATTGATCCTGAACATCCCTTCCGTAAGGAAATAGCAGTTGATGAAAAGGTTGCGCTACAGGATGTATTTAAAATGATACGTAATGCGATGAAATTTCATGTCTGTAAACGTGCCATCCTGCTGGGCCATAATCCTTCATTCGATCTTGGTTTTATAAATGCAGCGGTAGAGCGAACGGGGATCAAACGAAACCCGTTTCATCCATTCAGCACCTTTGATACAGCAACCTTAGGCGGTTTAGCTTATGGACAAACGGTGTTGTCACGTGCAGTGACTGCTGCGGGTCTTGAATGGGATTCCGAGCAAGCACATTCTGCGCGTTATGATGCTGAACGCACAGCTGAACTGTTCTGTAATATAGTCAACAGGTGGGGTGATATCTAGCCAACTTATCTAGTAAAATAGTCAGCTGATTGATAATGATTTCATAAAGTTATAAATGTGAAACTATACGTATGCTGCCCGATGATAGTACATTAGATTATCAAAACCTTCTAAGACTGAGACTTTTCAAGGGATTGGATCTTGTGTCGGCAAGAAAATATCTTGACCGTGTAGAACATTTACTCTATACCAAAGGTGAAATTATTCTTTCCCCCAGGATCCCTAACAATGATTTATATGTATTACTCAGTGGCATTTTAACAGTTCATCTTGATTCTCCAGAATCTGATCTTATCGCAACGATAAAACCTGGAGAATGTGCAGGGGAAATGTCTTTATTTGACGATGATATGCCGTCTGCTTATGTGATTGCAGCTGATACCTCAAAAATATTGAAAATAAGTGAAGAAATAGTTTGGGGAATGATTGACAATTGTGAGGGATTCGCCAGGAATTTTCTTTATATCACATCAACTCGTATACGTACCAGTAACCGAACAATGTCGAATAGCCGTAAAGTTCAGCAACATTACGAGCAAAGAGCAAATATTGATTCCCTAACTAGACTGCATAACCGAAATTGGATAGATAAAACTTTCCCGAAAGAAACTGAAACCTGCATAGCAGAAAAAATTCCTTTGTGCTTAATGATAATTGATATAGATGGGTTCAAAAAATACAATGATGAACATGGCCATTTGGCAGGTGATCAATGCTTGAAATCAGTTGCAGATACTATCAGAAGTAATATCCGTCCTAATGATTTGTTGGGCAGGTTTGGTGGAGAAGAATTTGTAATACTATTACCTGGCACTACCAAAATTGAATGTATAAGTATTGGTGAACGTATTAATAATGAAGTTGAGAGAGGAGAGATAATCGATAGTTCACTTAATAAATTGCCTTCGGTTACGGTATCAATAGGTATAACAAAAGCGAAACTGGGTGATTTCTATGAAGATTTGTTCAGTATTGCGGATAAGGCACTTTATAAGGCGAAGGAAGAAGGAAAGAATCGAGTTTGTATTCAATAGCTGGTTTCACAATATTTGCATTCAAAACAGAATAAATAAGTGCGAGAAATCTACTTCGGTGATGTTATATAAATTCAATGATTTTATTTGATATATGAAACCAGTTGTTCGCTGGGGAGTGGTTCGCTAAAGTAAAATCCTTGCAGGAAATCACATTCGTATTGACGGAGAAAGTCAACTTGTGCTTTGGTTTCTACTCCTTCTGCTACGACTTTCATGCTCAGGTTATGTGCTAAAGTACTGATTGTTATCTCTTTTAAGAGACATATTCCATGAAGACAAGCAGCTAGGCTAGAATCCAATTAGGCAGGTAAGTAATAGCTTGTCACTCCTGTCTACATAGGGTGGTCTGCTAACTTTTACATCCGTAATCTAAAAATGTACTCTTCTTTGAGAATTCACGGATAAATTCAACCATTCTTAAAATAGTTAGATCATGAGAGATATTTACTTTGGTGAATTTCGATTAATCGTTATCCAGCATATCAAGGAGATTCAAGCAGACAATCCTGCATACCAGTCTACCGAATGGTATTTAATAAAATATTTAAAAAGAATTGAAAAGACGTCTAATCCCCCAGCATCGCCAGGCAGAGTTGAAAATAGTGTGCGCGCGTTGATTCGTTTTTATGTTGACATGATTGATGATCGGTCAGAACTTGGTGAACGGTGCAGACAGGTTAATGCAGAATACAGGAAGGCTTTAAGAAATAAACAAGAAGGTTAATTGATATTCTTAGAAAGTCGCTGATAAATATCAGATTCATTTATCCCAGTAATCTCAATTATCTTATGTGTTGAAGTTTTACCTTTGATAATGATTGCATTTTTATTAGGCACACTTAGCGCATCAGCAATAATTATTTCCGCTGACTTGTTTGCTTTTCCTTGTTCTGCAGGTGCTTTTACGCGGACTTTTAAGGGTATCGCCCAGCCATCCCGCAATGCAGTCACGACTTGAGCCAGGGACAACTTTTATCGGTAATTTCAAAAGTGTTATCTATTTTTAATCTTGTCCTGCCAGAGTTTTGTTGTTTCTATAACAACTGTTTCATCGATGGTAGTGAGTTCTCGTTCCTTTAATAATTGTTTGCCGGCGACCCAGACATCGGTTACTTGATTGCGGTTACAGGAGTATACGATCTGTGAGATGGGTGAATACATGGGTTGTGTCTCGATACTATCCAGATCGATTGCCACAATATCCGCTTGTTTGCCTATGGTTAACGATCCGATTTCATCATCCATGTCTAGTGCCTTTGCACCATTAATTGTTGCCATTCCAAGGACGGTGTGTGCCGGTACTGCACTGCTATCGTTGGCCACGCCTTTTGCCAGCAGTGCTGCGGTGCGCATTTCACCTAGCATATCCAGATCATTATTACTGGCCGCACCATCAGTGCCGAGTGCAACATTAACACCGGCAAGTAATAAATCATTGATCGGGCAAAAGCCACTGGCGAGTTTTAAATTAGATTCAGGACAATGTAGTACACTTACACCCTGTTTGGCGATTAATTCAATTTCGCCTTGTTCCACTTGCGTCAAATGTACGGCTATCAGTCTTTCATTAAGCAGGCCTAGGTCAAGTAAGCGTTGTAAGGGGCGTTTGTTATATTGTTCCAGGCTTTTTTCAATTTCATCCCATGTCTCATGCATGTGCATATGAATAGGAATATTCAGTTCTTCTGCATCTATATATATTTTTTTAAGTGGCTCATCTGATACCGTATAGGGTGCGTGAGGTGCAAATGCGGTACGTATTAATGGATTGTGTTTGTATTTATCGTGAACGTTAATCCCTTTGGTTAAATAT
>CAZCXC010000301.1:0-4226 GCA_964502505.1 uncultured Enterobacteriaceae bacterium | reverse complement strand
TTTTTAACGGTAAATGTCCTTCATGGTAACCAAGTCGTTCCAATGTATGTAAAACACCCACACGAAGTGGTGGGCGTGAAATAAAATAAAATAACAAACCAAGCACTAAACCACCTGCAGTTGTCAACAGGAGTCGTGCTTGCCATTCCATCGCTTCATAATTTTCAGGATTAGCACCCGGTAAAAAACTGATTTGGCTTGATTCAATGACAAGCCGAAAAAATAATGATGATTCCACCTGCCAAAATACCGCAAATTAGTCCCAACATTGACAATAATAAAAGCCCCTTTGAACCGGCGAGCAGCAGGCGAATGCGTTCTAATGCAATCTGGCCGTAATTTGGTGAATCGCTCATGTGTATTGGAGATGTATTCTTTTTCTAATTTTATCTTTTAATAAAAGGCATTAGAGAATCTTGTGACAAGCAGTTAAAATGGATACATTGGATGATGCTAGCAGCCATCCAAAACAATAATAAAATAGGCATGAACCAAACATAATAATTTTCTTAACTCATTGTATTTTATATAATTTTAACCCGGTTAACCAATAGAGGGAGAGGCCGGCATGTCAGATATAGAAATTGCACAAAAAGCTAATAAAAAACACATAATCGATCTCGCTAAAGATCAATACGGTATCGACAGCGAACATCTTGAACCCTATGGTCATTATAAAGCCAAACTGTCTCTGGATTATATTGATAGTCTTGATGAAAAACCCGATAGCAAATTAATTCTAACAACTGCTATCAGCCCTACGCCTGCCGGTGAAGGCAAGACCACAACAACTGTCGGCCTCGGTGATGCTATGAACCGCATCGGTAAAAAGACCATTATTTGTTTACGCGAGCCATCACTCGGTCCATGTTTTGGAATAAAAGGTGGTGCAGCCGGAGGTGGTTATGCGCAAGTTGTGCCGATGGAAGATATTAATCTTCATTTCACGGGTGACTTTCATGCTATAGGCGCAGCCCATAACTTGCTTTCAGCAATGATTGATAATCATATTAATCATGGGAATTTATTAAACCTTGATCCACGTCTAATCGCATGGAAACGTGTAGTAGATATGAATGATCGTGCCCTACGTAAAATAGTAATCTCATTGGGCGGTACAGCTAATGGTTATCCACGAGAAGATGGATACGATATAACAGTGGCATCGGAAGTCATGGCTATCTTTTGCCTGGCTACTTCATTAACTGATCTAAAAGAACGAATGGGTAATATTGTCATTGGCTATACCCGAGGTGATAAAAAACCGGTACATGCTCGTGATATCAATGCGCAAGGTGCCATGGCGGCATTATTAAAAGATGCGATTAAACCCAACTTGGTACAAACCCTGGAAAATAATCTTGCATTTGTGCATGGCGGACCTTTTGCCAATATTGCACACGGTTGTAATAGTGTGACTGCAACCCAAACTGCATTAAAACTGGCAGATTATGTGATTACAGAAGCAGGATTCGGTGCAGACCTTGGTGCAGAAAAATTTATTGATATCAAATGCCGAAAAGCAGGCTTAAAACCAAGCGCTGTGGTGTTAGTAGCAACTGTACGCGCATTAAAATATCACGGTGGTATTAATAAAGATGAGCTAAGTAATGAGAACCTGGAAGCACTTGAAAAGGGTATGGTCAACCTGGAACGACATTTGGATAATATACAAAACCATTTTAGTTTACCTTGTGTGGTTTGTATCAATCATTTCGTTAACGACACCGATGCAGAAGTTGATTTACTTAAATCAAAGGTAGAAAGCGTGGGTGGTAAAGCGGTGATCTCCAAACACTGGGCTGATGGCGGTGCGGGTGCAGAAGAGTTAGCAAAAACCGTTGTTGATATCGTCGACAATGACCCAGGACAACATTCCTATGTATACGAAGATAGTGCTTCACTTTGGGAAAAGATGGAAGCTATTGCTACCAAGATTTATGGTGCAGGCCAGGTTACAGCAAATCCAAAAGTCCGTGCACAAATTGAGGAACTAAATAAAGACTATAGTAGATTCCCGGTTTGTATGGCAAAAACACAAATGTCGTTTACAGCTGATCCAACAGTTAGAGGTGCACCTACTGGTCATACTGTAGAAATCAGTGAAGTTAGACTAGCTAATGGCTCAGGTTTTATCGTAGCCATTGCAGGTAATATGATGACCATGCCGGGTTTGCCTAAAGTACCTGCGGCAGAAAAAATAGATGTCGATGAAAACGGTAATATCACTGGATTATTCTGATCTTACTAACCATATAATAATAAAAAAGGCCTGGTTTGTTTTTCAGGCCTTTTTTATATCTCTAATCCATATATTTAGGATGTTTCACTATATATTAGTACAATTATATTAGGCACAATGCTTCACGAAAACATATTCTTTTCTTAATAAAACTGATCTATATGGAAAATAAAAGATTTCATAACGCCCTCCCGGAAGACTATAAACTGCACTGGTATGTGATTAAACAAATCCTCGGAAGAGGTGGTTTTGGTATTACCTATCTGGCAATTGATACAAATCTTGATCGTAAGGTAGCAATCAAGGAATTTTTACCCGGTGAGCTTTGCTATCGTGATGATACTGATTCTGTAAACCCACTGGAAACTGATAGTAAATACCAATTCGACTGGGGCCTGGAACGATTTATTTCCGAAGCGCAAACCCTGGCAAAGTTTGAACACCCTAACATCGTACGCGTTATAGCTGTTTTTGAAGAAAACAATACTGGCTATATGGTAATGCATTATGAAGAAGGTGACGAACTTCAAACTTTGTTGAGTAAGAAACAAACACTAACAGAAGATGATTTAATAAAAATTATTTACCCACTTCTGGATGGACTTGAGAAAATTCATGATCTTGGTTTTATACATCGTGATATTAAACCGCAAAATATCATGATCCGGGCAGATGGAAGTCCGATACTGATTGACTTTGGTTCGGCACGGCAAGCTTTAGGGGGGCAAACCAAAACGTTGACCAGTCTTGTTTCTCCAGGTTATGCACCATTCGAACAATATCATTCCAAAGGTGACAAACAAGGTCCCTGGACAGATATCTATGCACTTGCAGCAACCCTGTATCGATGTATATCAGGAAAATCGCCGCTCAGTGCCATAGATAGAAGTGAAGGGATCGTTTCTGGGTCCGGAGATTATTTTGTCAGTGCTGTTGAAATAGGGGAAGGCCGTTATTCTGAAGAACTTTTACTGGCCATAGACCACGGAATCAATTTTAAACCCGATGAAAGACCCCAATCCATAGCCGAGTGGAGAAAAGATTTTAAAAATATTACACGACCTGAAACAAAATCTTCTAGAAATGAAGAAGAGATACTCACGGTAAAAGCCGGTGATAAACAATCAATTATTGATACAAATAAATTCGAAGCGAAAAAGAAAAAAAGTGACATGCCAATTTATATTATTAGTCTGATAATTTTATTTGCTATCGCTTTCTTTGTCCAATTAGATAATCAATCTATTATCTCCTACATTGAATCATTACAGAAAGAAAAAATATCTACAGAAGAATTTAAAAATAAAACAGAAATTGATACATTATTAAATAATGCTCAAGCTTCACTAAATTCCCTTCAGCTAATAGAACCAGAAGGACATAATGCCTATTTTTATTTCAATGAAATCCTGAATTTAGATCCAGACAATAAATTTGCATTAAATGGTTTAGATAATGTATTTATAGGCCTGTTTGAAAAAACCAAAACCGCTATTAATACTGGCGATTATGAATCAGCTAAAAAATATCTTACAAAAGCAAACCAAATAAAACCAAAATCAGAGATTATCCGTCTATCGCGTAAAGTATTAGATGAAAAACTGGCCGAACAAGCTAAATTAATGGCTGCAAAAAAAGAACAGGACAAATCACTCCAAGAAATAAAACAAAAAGAGGAAAAACTTTCTGTACTATTCGATATAGCGGAAATGAATCTGCAAAAAAAACAACTGATTTCTCCACAAGGAAATAACGCTCGTTATCACTACAAACAGATACTTATTTTACAACCTGATAATGAACAAGCAATAACTGGCTTGGCAATAATTGCTAAAACATTTATTTCAAAAACTGTAGGAGCTATAAATTCAAACGACTATGTGCTTGCCAAAGAATATTTAACTATAGCTGAAGAAACATCTCCTGGGAATCTGGATATATTAAAACAAAAACAGGATCTTGAAATAACAATTAATAAATATCT
>CAZCXC010000300.1:0-21931 GCA_964502505.1 uncultured Enterobacteriaceae bacterium | reverse complement strand
GAATCCGATGTATCTAGGGATGGTCTTGATTCTTGTTGGCATCGCACTCCTGTTTGGCACAATTAGCCCATTCATCCCTATCCCATTTTTTATTTGGCTCATTCAAACAATCTTCATTTTTAATGAAGAAATCGTGATGGAGGAAACATTTGGTGATGAGTATAAAGAATACAAGAAAAAAATCAGACGATGGTTGTGAGTTAATCAAATCAAGTGTTTCAGGGTCAGAGCCCTTTTATTAGTGCGGTGATATAATTCTTAAAAATATCATTGAAGAGGGTGGTTAGTTATGAATATGAATAGTTTATATCGATTAACAATATTTGCTTTATTGAGTATTGTATTAGGCGGTTACACAGCAACTACTATAGCTGATATAGTTTTAACTAATGCTCAGCTTTATATTATAGAACCTGTAGATGGAGCAACAGTTCAAGAAACATTTAAAGTAAAATTTGGTTTATCCGGTATGGGCGTTGCACCAGCAGGCCAAAACATTAAAAACACTGGTCATCATCATATTCTTATTGATATGGATAAATTGCCAGACCTGACCAAACCTTTACCAGCTACTGATCAAATAAGACATTTTGGTGGAGGACAAACAGAAACAGAGTTGACTCTTACTCCGGGGGAACACACATTACAACTTCTTTTAGGAAATTATATGCATATACCCCATGACAAGCCTGTTATGTCTAAAAAAATCACTATTACAGTCAAATAAATGCCTAAAAAATTAAAGGGGTCGGAGTGATTTAATAATGTATCTGCTTCAAGACGATTGATGCCATACCGCCGGATCCAGGTTATAGAATCTTTTAAGTTGTTTATACAATTCCGGAAGTTTATTTTTCATCTGTAACGGTTTTTCAAAAAAGGATTCTGTCGCCACAGCAAAGAATTCCGGAGGCGAGACTGCACCGTAACTATCTAATACTGTGTTCGCACCGCGTTCTACTCTGGTTTGTAATGAATCATATTCCCTTGTGAGTACTTCCGCCCATTCCGCATAGTGGGTTTTGTCCCTGAGTACAGGCAGGCCATCCATGATTTCATTTTCCTCATCCAGTTTATGGGCGAACTCATGTAATACAACATTATGACCGTCACTTTGGTCTAGTGTGCCACGCATCACATCTGCCCACGATAGAACGATAGGACCACGGTGCCATGACTCACCGGCTCTAGCAATATCTTCGTGAACTGCAACTAATCCATCGTATTTAATTTCCTACGCTACATAAGTATCGGGGTATACCAGGATAGATGTAAATCCTGGATAGCAGCGCTTATCACGCTTAAGCAGGAGTATGGATGCATTACCGGCTATTGTTAACCGAATCTCATTGGTGATCTCCAACCCGGCGCATCCAATGAACTCTTTCTCATCCAGAAAGATATTTATCCGCCCATGAAGCTCTTTCCGAAGGTTTGGTGGTAGTAACAAATACAGCGGAACGTTACGTTCCAGAATCTGAATCCAGTCCGGTGGTAATGGCTTTAAGAAAAGTTTATTTCGCCGGAAACGTCGGAATTGCAATACTACCAACCACACTAAAATGGTTGCAACAGCTAAACCGATAAAGAAAGACAATCTAAATGGTTACCTGGAACAATAGGGGACAGACCACTATTATTTTAAAAGCGCTAATTCTTACGTTTTTTAATCTGGCGGTTTAGATTCGGATTTTACCGATTCTGCCTCGGTCGTTGTTCCGGACTCGACTCTACCTCCTCCATCCATGGAGTCGTCTGAAGCATTTTGTCCCGGTTGTTCTTCGCCATAATTGCCGAGTACAGTTTTTACAAAGCAGAAATTCACTATTCCACACTTATTACAACCTATTGAATTTGCTATTGGACAAATAGCCATAGCGCCCCCTTATTTGTTGGTGGTACGGATAACAATTATTATGGCTAAATAATCAGGGAAAACCACAGTTAATTTTTTATATAGTTGTTTTTATCGGCATAGGCATTGGAAAATTGTTCATCAACTAATCTATGCAGCTCTCCCATGCTTGGACTTTTGTCACCATCCATAATCGCGCGATTAATTGCCTCATGGGCACTTCCGTAATCATATTTCAGGTAATGTAGTGTAGACACCATAAAGGCTTCATCTGGACGATTGTTACTCTGTTGGAGCTTATATTCATACTCTTCGATTAAGTCATTAATTATCGCGAGCAGTTTTTCATCAAAATAGAGGTAATGGATAGAATCCGGATCAATTTGAAATGCCTCGCGCATGGCCAGAACGCCTTTCGTCAGGTTACCAGCGGCCGCGGAGGCCAGTGCAAATCCGACCTTTGGTATCCCTGCGTCTGGATAAGATTCTATATCTTTGACAAATATGTTGATCGCCTCCTGGAAGTTTCCCTGGGCAAGGTAGTTCCAGCCCGGACTGTCTATCCCGTAAGGTTTATTTGTTGAATAAACGGGTTCCTTGTAACTGTAAGCGGGAGAACTATATCCATAGGAACTGAAAGCAGGATAAGCGTAAGGATAGTATCCGGAATAATAACTATATGGGTAGTAATGATTCCGATAGCTGAAAAAAACATAGGGAGCAAAACTAAAGCGAGAGTGATGCCCGTGGTGTTTTTGATGTCCGTGATGTCTTTGTTGATTATGACGTGAATGGCTGATGTTTTGTTTATGTTGTTTATGGCTGATGTTTTGTTTATGTTGTTTATGGCTGCTGTGTTTTTTATGCTGTCCGATAGCATTTGTGCTTTTGAAGCTTCTCCTTGATTTAGTAGGTGCAAATTTTCTTTTACTTTTATCATGTCTGATGGTGGCTAACTGTTTGCGATTTACTTGGGATTTGAAATTTTTAGTCGGTCCTCGATTTTTATGTGTTACGAGATTGTTATGTTTAGAGGCAGACTTGCCAGAACTTTTATGTTTAATTGCGACGCTATGGTTTGAGTGACTATTGTGAGTTGAGTGTTTTCCTTGACTCCTGCCCAGACCGCGATGCCCACTAGAGATCCCGCGATGACCACTAGAGATCCCGCGATGACCACTAGAGATCCCGCGATGACCACTAGAGATCCCGCGATGCCCACTGGAGATCCCGTGAGAGCCACGATAACCGGAGGAAGATCTGAAGGAGTTATCGGTATAAGCAGTTGTGGAGATGCTAAGAGCAAGTAAGGCTACTCCTCCCATAAACAGAGTCAGTTTGGTTTTATTACATCGATTTTGCATGATGACCACTCTAGTACCTTACTTGATATTATAAGACACGTGTGGCAATAAGGTGTTCCCAAGTCTGGTAGGAAAGGAATTATTCCTGAGACGGTAAACTCTGCTAATCTTAGTTAATATGGAAATCACGGTTCTCATAAAAAGCAGTAGCAGTACTGAGCCTCGTAATGTACTTGTATTGCAAGACGATGTGGGCCTGTCTATTTTTTGTGATTGTCCGGCTGGAGAACGTGGCAGGGTATGTAAGCATAGAAAAGCAGTGGCATCTGGTAATGACAGTATGCTCTATGATGAAGATCAGAGGGAGAATTTTAATAGAATCATGGAATTGATTTCCCAAACAGGCTATCCGGCACTAATGAAAGAACTGGAGGACGCCGAGAATGAAATGGATACTGAAAAGGAGAAAGTAATAGATCTTAAAAAGAAAATTGCTGGCGTTATGAAGGATGGACTGAAGTAACTAGTTAGAAAATGGATAAAGATTATTGGAATGCGGTAGCTAAGCATTACGAATCTGAAGTTTTCAATGTCCTCGCTGACGATAAGGATAGTTTAGTCACTAAAAATATTAAGCATTACGGCGCAAAATCCAAAGTTGCCATTGATCTGGGTTGTGGGATTGGTAATTTCTTGCCTTTTCTGAGCAAAAGCTTTGGCCAAGTCCACGCTATCGATTTTTCAGAGAAGTGTCTTCAGCAAGCGCGTCAAAATACAGAAAATATTAAGGGGATTGAATACTGGTGTGAAGACATGTCTTCTCCAAAACATCGTTTCCCGAAGGTTGATTTTATATTAAGTATTAATTTCATTATTTCGCAATCAATCACTGTTCGTTCGGGCCTATTTAAATCGTTGCGCAAGCTTTTAAAATCTGATGGTCACGTGTTAATGGTCGTGCCTTCTCTTGAGTCTTCATTGTTTTCAGATTTCAAACATATTGAATGGAATTTGAAAAATGGACAGCGTCCATCAAATGCTGTTCAAGCAGGCTTTAGCCGTCATAAATCGAATCAAATACATCAAGGCATCAGGAAGCTTGGAGGCACTGCTACCAAGCTGTATTTGAAAGAAGAATTGATATCTATTTTTTCTTCCTTAGGATTCAAAATTAAGGAGATTAGCAAAATAGAATATGCATGGACGACAGAGTTTGATAATCCTCCACGCTGGATGAAAGATCTTTATCCATGGGATTGGTTTTTATTGGCAAAGAAAATATAAAGGGACCAGCATGGTTTATCGTTCATGCACATGGTCAACTTTCACCTATTCAACATATGTGAATTTTACTTACAAACGCATAATTATCTGTTATCTTTAAGCGCTTGTATTGCGGGGCTGTCGGCCTACTGAAAAGGTGAGGTGATGGAACACTTGCCATAGGAATGCAGTTGCCAGCAAAGGAAATTCTTGGTAATTCAAATTTGGAATCATGACTATGACTGCATTGGAAAATCTGAAAAATATTGAATTAAATAATTCTAATACGCCTGCTGTTACATCGAAATTATTAAAGAAATATTTCAGGCAAAACCCTGAAAGGAAAAAGCTATTTTTTAAAATTAGAAGACATACAGGGTCATTAGTTACATCAAACTATGACATAAGTAATGAATGCAACTTAACATGTGAAGGATGCTTATTTTTTGAAGGTGATAACTATAAGAAGCACGCTGACACAAAAACGGCTGACGAATATGAAGAATTTTGGAAAAAAGAAAAAGATAGAGGTGTCAATTATCCCTATATAGCTGGTGCTGAGCCTGCACTCAAGCAAGATCGGCTCATATCCGCAGCAAAATATTTTGATAAAGGATTAGTTGTAAGTAACGGGACCATAAAACTTAAAGAGGAGATACCTTTCAGGATTCATTTGTCTTTGTGGGGCGATGAAGAAATAACAAAAAATCTCAGGGGTGGCGCCGTATTCCATAAACCGCTGAGATTATACGCAGATGATCCTAGAGTAGTTTTTATATTCACCATAAGCGATAAAAATATTCATGTCTTGCCAAACGTAGTGAAAATATGTAACGGCTACGGTGCAAAAGTCAGTTTTAATCATTTTAGTCCTACAGTTTCATACTTGGATAAACTAAGTAACCATATTAATAATGACAATAAATATTTTCGTATAAGTTCGGAGGATGATAATCTAATTTTTACAGAAGATGATCTGGAGAAAGCGAGGGATACGGTAGACGACTTGATGGAAAAATATCCAGAAACAATCATCTATTCACATGCCTACAATAAATTAGTCACAACACCCGGCGGAATTTATGATATTGACCCTGATACCGGATGGGCCACTGATTGTGCGTCCAAAAATATTGGCCATCATCGTCATTTCCATGTAGATCTAGAAACAGACGATGCTAAATGTTGCTCACCAAATATAGATTGTGGGACGTGCCGTGCCTATCTGCAATCCTATGGTTCCTTTACAACCTGGTTTACAAGATTTTTGCAATCAGAAGAGCTCTTTGATGATTGGTTGGAAATAAAAGATACTTGGGCAAGATTATTCCTGATAGATTGGGATACATTAAATGTAAGCAGTTAGTTTAAGCCTGTTGTTTATTTCTGTTCCAATACAGAGTCAAAGTTTTCATATCTAATAAATGGGTTTTTCGCCAGGAGGTCGTGTTTTAAAACGGCGGTGTATCCATAAGTATTCTGATGGATTTTGCCGAACCTGTTCTTCGATTATTTGATTTAAACGAATAGTATCTTTTTCGATATCACCTCCCGGAAAATTGTCCAACTCCTTTGATATCACCACACGGTAACCTTTATTATTCGGTAAGCGCTGTTGGATGATCGGAATTACAGGCGTATTATCTATCCCAGCAAGTCGTGAGGTCGCAGGAATAGTTGCCGTTTGTATCCCGAAAAATGGTGTGAATATACTATGCCTTTTTCCAAAATTTTGATCGGGAATATATATAACAGATATATTATTCCTTAGACTCCTTATCATTGATTTTAAATCATCATGTCGAATTAATTTAACATCAAACCGTTCCTCAACATCTTTAAAAATTTGGTCCATCAATTTATTATCGATCTTTCGATACATTGCATTCAGTTCCACATGTAATCTCAATGCACGTGAAATAATTACAAGCGTTGTGAAATGGGCTACAAGTAAAATAGCGCCTTTATTTTTTTTGAGTGCGTTTTGAAGGTTTTCCAAACCTTCGACATGAGCCAGTGGACGCAATCTTTTATCAGACCACCAGCAAGCTATTCCAAATTCGAATAAAAAAATACCTAATGATTCGAAATGCCGCTTCAAGATTTCATTACGTTTCTCGTGTGTCCAATCAGGGAAACAAAGTCGCAGATTTATTTCCGCAATCTGACGACGCTTTTTTGCAATCCTCCTTAATAGAGAACCCAGTGTTCGACCCAGATATATCTGGGTCGAATATGGCAGTAATGAAATAAGTCTAAGTAAACCGTAAAAAATCCATATCGGCCAATAACGAGGATGAGAAAAGTGCATTATATTAAATCAGTTTTATTAAGATTTATAATTCAAGAATGGACGATCTAAATGCGTAATGAAATAAGATGCCAGATCTGGACGTAATAATATTGCACTAAGCATATTAACAAGGAATATGAGGGATAGGAATTCAGACCTTGTGTGCTGGAGGCGGACAGCTCTACCGATTCCTTCCCGTAATAATTGCGGGTATGGGACGTCGTCCTTGTAATCGTACACCCATGTGGGCGAGGTAGATCGTGTTGGCCGAATGATCACCTGTATACGGGTTTGGAAAGGTCACTACATGGGACTCAGAAGACTGGAATACCGACTCAAGCAGACTGCTAAATTCGGCATCCGGGAGATCGTTGGACCATAGTCCGAAAATACCGCCGGGATGGAGTTTGTCAGCCAGGTTCCGGAGCCCCGCCTCCGTATAAAAAGCACAGTTTCCCGGGTTAAGCCAATCGCGTGGCGAATGATCAATATCCAGTAACACTGCGTGTACTCGTTTGTTGGGGTCTGCGTGATCGAAGCTGCCGTTGTTTGATGTTGCTAGCTCAAAGAAGTCGGCGTGGACAAGGGTGCAGCGGGGATCTGAGGTCAATTCCTTACCAAGTGGCGCCAGACCCCGACGGTGCCAGTCGATAACCGGTTCCATCACCTCAATCACCCTAAGCGACCTGACCGACGGGTCTTGCAGGGCCGTAACTGCGGTATAGCCGAGTCCTAATCCGCCGATGACGATGTCCAGGCTATTGTCTTTGCCTTTAAGCGCAGCAAGCCCGAGTCTTGCAAGCTGAATCTCAGACTCGGTAAACAGGCTGGACATCAGGAACTCGTCGCCAAGCTTTACCTCGTAGATAATGACCCCTTCGAGCCGGGTATCCGATCGGCGCCTGAGACTGATGTCACCCAGCGGTGTTTTCTGGTAGTCCAGTTCTTCAAATAGAAACGTCATCTGTGTTCTAGGAAAGTCAGGTAGTTCGTCAAGTTGTTTATTGTGTTTTAATTCTCCACATGAATAAAGAGTTGGTATTTATTGATAGTGAATTTGCGTTGACTCAACTATGTGGGCAGTTGAAGGGTTGTTCTTGGCTGGCTGTTGATACAGAATTTGAGCGGTCGAACACCTATTACCCGGAGTTGTGTTTACTGCAGGTTGCCGACAATAGGATTACCGCTGTGATCGATCCTCTGACCATTGCCAATCTCGAACCATTATACAACGTGCTTTACGATCCAGCGATCACCAAGGTTTTTCATGCTGCCCGCCAGGACCTCGAGATATTTTTTCATATAAAGGGTGAGGTACCCGTTCCTTTTTTCGATACACAAATAGCCGCATCGCTGCTTGATTATGATAAAAACTTAGGTTACGCCAATCTGATCAGGGAAGTCCTGGACATTGAACTAGCCAAGACACAGACACGTACTAATTGGAAACGCCGTCCCTTAAGCAGCAGCCAACTTGAGTATGCTGCGGATGATGTCTTTTATCTCGGGCAAGTTTATGAATTGTTCCTGGATAAACTGATCAAATCCGGGCAATTATCCTTGTTGGATGAAGAATTCCAGGCGCTAGCAAGGTCAGAACTCTATCAACCCGATCCGGAAAATATGTGGCTGAAGATTAAAGGGGCGAAAAAATTAAAAGGAGATATATTGGCTGTACTAAAGCAGCTTGCCGCTTGGCGCGAGATCACGGCACGCGCGGAAAATCAGCCGAGGAAATGGATCCTGGATGATAATACGCTGGTTGAAATTGCGCGCTTATTGCCGGCTAATCAGAATGATTTATCCCGGATAAAAGGTGTCAATATCCGGGTACTGAAACGGCATGGTGCGACTTTGCTTGAGATTATCGGGTGCTGGAGTAGTTCAAATATTGAATCAAGTTCGGTCCGCTAAGGAAGTTATTTCTTTTCTTCATGGATTGGGAACCAGGCCCTATAATTAAATGCATCCCTAGAGGAAAAAAGATAAAGTCTGTATGATGCCGCGTTTATTTAATCAGGACCAACTTTCAAAAATTGGTAATGGATAGCAAGGATTCTCTGCGAAAGATTTTGATCATTGATGATGATGGTGATTGTAGAAAACTGCTAATGAACTGGCTCGCCAGCCAATTTCAGGATATTGAAGTAGTTGAATACGATCCTCAGAGTCAGGGCGTGCCAGGTAAAGATTTCAACTGGTCAGCCTATGATGCCTTGTTGCTGGATTATGATCTCCAACTTGATGATGTTACCGGCCTGGATATCCTGCAGGATAATTATGACAATCTTTTTTTCCCCGCTACGATTATGCTTACCGGAGCAGGCAATGAAGAAATCGCGGTGCGGGCCATCCGATCCGGAGTCACCGATTACCTGAGCAAGGAGCAACTAAAAAAGGAAACAATCAAGGCGGCTATAGATAACGCCTTTGATCAACAATCCGCTAAACATGAACATCTCTACACTTTGGATGATGCACTGCGTGTAGCACAAACAGAAGCAAAAAGGATCATTGAAGCTTATAAAACTAAATATGAGCAGGAGCGTGAAAGCGAAATAAATCGTTTGAAGGCAGAAACGCAGCAGGTTGAAGAGGAATTAATAAAGAATCAGACACTGTTGGCAGAGCTAGAAAAAAATCAAAAAAATACTGAGATAGAGAAGTGTGAATTACTTATCAAGGCGCGTGATCAAAGCGAACAACAATCGTCTGCAACTGAAAAGGATGATATTAAAAAGAAGTTGGATACGACGCAGAATGAACTATTGTTGGCTAATGATAATATTAAAAGTGTTATGCAGAGTATCAACAATGCAAAAGCTGCGATTGAAAAGACCAAATGGAAGCAGGATCAGGGAGCTACGGAACAGCAGGAAGTGGAAAATGATCTAGCTATTGTTTTGGATGATATGAAACAGACAGCCGATACCAGAGATGAGATGCGTGAGCGACTGGACATGTATCTCAAACGTGGTACGAATAAAATCAATTCAGAAGAAGAGAATCAAAAACTATCTGATGAAATCACTTCAAAGTTGAAAACGCAGGATGAATGACAGGGTCAAGAATCAGTAATTAGGGACCAGTAGTTAGTTAAAGATATAATCAAAAGGGACAGGTCTGCATATAATAGGTTCCCACCTGCTACGCAGCAAATCCTTTAGGGTTATCTGCACTTCCGCCAGTTGTTACGGTTCTCGGCTTTGGCCGTCGTCCGTATAAGTCGTTTATTTTCTGTTATAAGAAAATTACCTCTTTTCTGATGCAAGAAAGGCGGACTTGGCGTCATTTTTCTTGGCTTTTTTTGCCGCACGTTTTTCTTTCAGGGTCATGGCAGGTTTTTTCTTGTCTTCTCTACTGCTACTCCGTTCTTTCGTCATGGTGACTCTCCGTATAAGGGTCGCTCTTGCACTCCATGTGCTTGCGATATTAGTGCACACCCCACAAGGGGGTACCGAGGTCCTTGCACGCCAGGTGGGTGGTATTGATGTTTGTATACCTGTTCGGCACTTTACTCCAAGCCTATGTAAATGTATTCACGTTTTATGTGTTTGCTTAGCCAAATCAAGCTAAAAAGATGGATTTCCTGTGCGCTGTGGTATAGGGTGCGAACATTAGCGGTTTTTGTAGCGGTTCCGGTGGTTCCTCGCAGTGTATTACAGCAGACCTTTCCGTGATTCATCGTCAACAATATGCATGCTAATACATTGTTCTTTTAACATTAATGAGGTAACTAGAATGGCTACAGGTACAGTAAAATGGTTTAACGATAGTAAAGGTTATGGATTTATTACGCCGGGTGACGGCAGCGCAGATGTATTTGTTCATCATAACAACATCAAGGCTGAGGGGTTCAAATCACTGTCCGAGGGTCAGAGTGTGAGCTTTGATACCGAGCAAGGTCCTAAAGGTCCAAGTGCAATCAACGTAATTGCACAATAATCCAAACCAGGCAGTTTTTTAGTCTGGGACAAAGCCTCGCTATCGCGGGGCTTTTTTTATGTTGGGGAAGGACAAAAAATCATTGTTACTTCCGATGATTGAAAGTCACTATATTTTCGATTCCCTTCGTTAGTTCATTATTTATATCTCCACTTATTTTTCCTTGTAGAGGCTCTATACTTTATATAAGTATGCGAAATATTAAAGATACAAATACGTGGTTGTTCAACAACTTGTGCATTGTGATACTGGTTTTATCAGCCTCACTCCTCGTGACTGCAGGGCAGGATAAACGTGTTGCTGTAGTTCTTGAGGTCAGTGACGCGATTGGTCCGGCGACGAGTGATTATGTCCAACGCGGTCTTGAAAAGGCCGCCGATATGGGGGCTGTTGTTGTTATTTTACGTCTGGATACTCCCGGTGGTTTAGATGCTGCTATGCGCGATATTAATCGCGCCATTATTGCGTCACCGGTTCCGGTTATCGTTTATTTTTCTCCATCCGGCGCGCGTGCCGCAAGTGCAGGCACGTACATGTTATATGCTTCGCATATCGCAGCAATGTCTCCAGCAACGAGTTTAGGGGCCGCGACACCAGTGCAAATCGGTGGTGTACCTGATCTGAAACCACCCACTCTGCCTAAACAGGATAAGGAAAATGATGAAGCCAAAGATGATAAAGCTATCGGTGATGGTGAGGAAGATCTAGATAAAGATAAAGAAGAGGAGCCTGCCGAAGAAGAGCCAGCGCCTGTAACGGGCGATGCCATGACAAAAAAAATCGTGAATGATGCCGTTGCCTATATCCGTAGTATGGCGCAGATGCGTGGGCGTAATGTCGATTGGGCGGAACAAGCGGTACGCGAAGCAGTGAGTCTTTCATCAGAAGAAGCCTTGCAGCAGGATGTGATCGATATTATTGCGACCGATACGAATGACTTACTTATCAAAGTCGACGGGTGGCAGGTTAATATTAATGGTCAGGATGTCATTCTTGAGACGAGTGATCTTGCAATAGAAACTATTGAGCCAGACTGGCGTAATGAATTGCTTTCAGTCATCACCAATCCGAATATTGCCTATATCCTGATGTTGCTCGGTGTCTACGGTTTATTTTTTGAATTGGCCAATCCCGGTTATGTGTTACCCGGTGTCATCGGTGGGATTTGTTTGTTGTTAGCTTTATATGCAATGCAAGTCTTGCCAGTCAATTTTGCAGGTTTAGCTCTAATGATCCTTGGCGTCATATTTATGGTAGCAGAATTATTTGCGCCCAGTTTCGGGGCGCTGGGGATAGGTGGGATCATTGCTTTTGTGGTTGGTTCTGTCATTCTATTTGATACTGAAGGTAGCGAGCTACAAGTTGCAATTCCGATCGTCGTTGCAGTTTCTACAGTTACTTCAATTTTTTTCCTGATCGTACTCAGGATGGTATTTGCAGCACATCGAAAACCTGTGGTTAGTGGGGCGGATGAGATGCTCGGTAGTATCGGTGAAGTGTTGGAAGGTTATGAAAAGTCAGGCCGTATCCATATCCATGGCGAGACCTGGCAAGTGAAATCAAAGCTACCATTGCAGCGTGGTGATCAGGTTAGAGTGACTGCGATAGACGGATTGATATTAAGCGTTGAGCCTATAAAGGAGGGAAATTGAAATGAATACTATTATTTATATCATCATTGGCTTAGTTATTATTATGCCGATGATCTTCAAGGTCATGCGCGAATATGAACGCGCTGTAGTATTTACGTTTGGACGATTCACTTCGGTCAAGGGACCGGGGCTCATTATTATCATTCCTTTAGTACAACAAATAGAGCGTGTTGAATTACGTACAGTGGTAATGGATGTGCCTAGCCAGGATGTGATCTCGCGGGATAATGTCTCGGTTAAGGTCAATGCGGTAGTTTATTTTCGTGTTATCGACCCGGAACGGGCGATTATTCAAGTGGAGAATTTTCATGTTGCCACGAGTCAACTCGCCCAAACCACATTACGCTCTGTTTTGGGGCAGCACGAATTAGACGAAATGTTGGCTGAACGGGAAAAATTGAACGCAGATATCCAAGGGTTATTGGATAAACAAACCGATGCCTGGGGTATCAAGGTTGCCAATGTTGAGATTAAGCATGTGGATATTGATGAAAGTATGATACGTGCCATAGCGAAACAGGCCGAAGCTGAACGTGAACGACGCGCCAAAGTTATTCATGCTGAGGGAGAATTGCAGGCTTCGGAAAAATTGCTACAGGCTGCTGAAGTATTGTCAAAAAATATTCAAAGTATGCAATTACGCTATCTACAAACTTTAACTGAAATCGCAGGTGAAAAAAATTCAACTATTATCTTCCCAGTTCCAATGGATCTGTTAAAACCCTTGTTAGATTTGACTGCTAAAGACTAATATAGTCATTGTTTAATTATCCCGGCATATCATGTTTGCTAACGTACAAGCTACAACTTCAAATCCTGACTTTGTCTTGCGAGACTTTGAACCTGCTTCCCTGCAAGCGTATCGACGAGGTGATCTTCAGGATCGCGTTGAACTCGCATTAAAAGAACTGGAAGATTGTTGTGCCTGCCCGCGTAATTGTCATGTCAATCGTCTGCAAGATGAGAAACGGGTTTGCAATACCGGACGCTATGCTATTGTCAGCAGTGTTTTTCCGCACTTTGGTGAGGAGAATTGTCTGCGCGGCTGGAATGGATCCGGCACGATCTTTTTTGGTTTGTGTAATCTGCGTTGTGTGTTTTGTCAGAATTGGGATATTTCGCAACAGAAATCAGGCAAGGAATGTAATGCTGATGAGATTGCCACGATGATGTTGGCACTGCAGGATCGCGGTTGCCATAATATTAATTTTGTTACGCCTGAGCATGTCGCCCCACAGGTGATTGAAGCGATTGCTACCGCGATCCCCAGGGGGCTGCATTTACCCATTGTTTATAACACCAGCGCCTATGATGCGCTTTCCTCGTTAAGATTACTGGAGGGTCTGGTCGATATTTACATGCCGGACTTTAAATTCTGGCAAAAAGACAGTGCACGCCAATTAGCAAAGGCTAAAGACTATCCGGAAAGGGCGCGTGAAGCGATCAAGGAAATGCACCGGCAGGTAGGCGTACTAAAATTTGGATCAGACGGCCTGGCAAAGCGTGGTGTTTTGGTGCGGCATCTCGTTATGCCGGGTCAGACGGATGAAGCAAGTGAGATATTTAAATGGTTAGCGAATGAATTATCACCGGATACCTATGTTAACGTCATGAGCCAGTATCGGCCTGATTACCAAGTGGGTTATACAGATAAAAAGCAAAAGTACCAGGACATCAACCGACGGCCCTATGAGGAAGAATTACAAATGGCCCGTGAAGCAGCATTTCATGCAGGGTTAACTCGACTGGATCAGCGATGAATAGATGGTAAAAATTGTTCGCTGATTCATAAGGTTGAATAAATATTTTAGCAAGGTCGCGCAAAATCGAATCCTGACCTAAACTTGGAGTATGCCTTATTATCATTGCTATGATTGTTATAAAGTAGTTCATCTTGATGATGATTTTCGAACTACTTGTCCTGTTTGTTGTAGTGAAAATGGTGAGGTTTTGTCAGACCAGGAACATCACAGAGAAGTGGAGGAAGGTTATTTGTTCCACGATGATACCGATTAAGTAAAGGACACCTCCGGAAATGCTTTTTTTCCGCGATATCTGCGTCAGCTCGGCAACTGCTCCCGGCGTTGCTCTACCTCCTGCGTCCATGCAGTCGTCCGCGCTGCATTCTGATGCACATGGATGTGCGAATGCCGCGAAGACATGGATGTCTAAGAGCGGCCTTGCTCTCACAAAAAAAATTCTATTTTCGGAGGTGCCCTAAAAAATACCCCGGCCATTATTAATGTTATCTTTTTGCAGCCGGGGAGTTATAAAAACTTTTGCCTGATTACCCGCTTGATTTCTTTGGGCAACAAATAGATACCGCGATCGCAATTAATGATAAATTTGTACATGCCCTCGAGAACGTCTCTGCATGTATTCCCATGATCATAGGCCCTAATAAAACAGTAACAACTGCTAACAAGAAGCCAAGTACCGCCAGACCAACTAAGCCATTAATGATGTTCTGCATTATCTTTCCCCCTTTGCCAAATGTCTGAATAATCAACCCCACAGCCGGAAGTGCTCTAATCAATACTTAGTATAGCGGTTTTTTTAGTGATGGAGGCTACATGTTAATCTTCATACATCTGTTCCATTTGGCTCCAATTCCAGACTTTTTGAAGTTCTTTATTGGATAAAGGAAAAATTTGCACTTCCAGATCGGGCAGCGTCAATATGGCACAGGCATGATTAAATTTTGTGCTGCCTGGATTGATCACCAACATATTTCCCAGTCTTTCAGAAAATACCTGATGGGTATGACCCACGATAAGCACATCATAATTATATCTTTCTAAATTTTTTGTCCATCGATCCATCCGAGCAGGAATTATCTCACCGTGTTTGTCCAGTAATTTTATGCCCTTCATGTTTGAGCAAGGAGGACTTGCATGAACGACATACAGGTGTTTGTCTTCAACTGTGAATTCCAGGGTAGCAGGCAAGTTGGCGAAATAGTTTTTTATCCACTGCTGATCTTCAGGAACAGTTTTATCAAGAAACCAGGTATCATGATTACCTGAAATGACCTGGCATTTTCCTTTAAGCAACAACTCAACAGTTTGGTCAAGCTCTTCACCATAGCCTGCTATATCTCCAACACAGATAATATTATCAACATTGTTTTGTCGAAAAAGCGTTAATGCTTCCTGAACAGGCTCAGCCGTCGCGTGTACATCACTGATTAAACCGATCTTCATCTAATATGTTATTTATTTATAATTCCTGGCGTGGATTTAGAAAATTATTCGCCGATAATTTGAACAACAATGTCGCGGTTGCGGGCCCGCGTATCAAAGTCAACTACGACGATCTGTTGCCAGGTACCTAACATTAATGTTTGTTCCGCAAATGGAACGGTTAACGACTGCCCCTGGATCTGTCCACGTAGATGACTGTGTCCATTATCTTCACCTTTGTTTCGAGTGTTGTGTTGCCATTCGGGATTGACAGGAATTAACTGTTCCCAGATCGTTTTGGTATCTTCGCGTAGACCGGGTTCATCTTCAAAGATCATTATTGATGCAGTGGTATGTTTTATGAATAGCGTGACGGTGCCTGCATTGAGATCCGCCTGTTTCAGGATCGCCTGAATTTTTTCGGTCACATTTTCTATATTCGTATCCCCTTGCATAGCAAGGGAGAATAGTTGCGTGACTACTGCCATGGTTTTTTCCTCAGTGTTAATTTAATGTTCGAAGGAAGTTAAGATCTTGTTTTGACATCTGTCCTTTTCGCGCTGCCTTTAGTATCGTATCAAATAAACCCTGGGCAGTTAAATAGCGAACGGCAAATAATACCTTTGCACTGAGTTGTCCTTTCACTTTTAGATTATCCAGGTAGTCAAAGGCAGCTGCAAAACTTTCATTCGACCGGTTGTAGTAATCACTCCCGCGTTCGCGATTACTGAAAGCTTCAAGTTGTTCACAGGCTACAAGAATCTCTCCTAATTCACGCACCCAGGCGGGATCATCTGCAAGTTTTTCAGGATAGTAATAGTAGAGTGTGACTTTTTCCATCCATGCAAACCATTGGATACCATGTTGCTTAAGTTTGGGTTTCACTTGTTTGATGAGACGGCGTAGACGTCGGGCATATCCCAAGCGCATTTCCACCTGCTCCTTAGCCCAGCGTACAGTTTGTACGCCTGATTCTTGCAACTGTGGTTTGTATAGTTTCCAAAATGCTTCAGTTTCTTTGCCATAGACTGTGTCTGGATGATATGCACGCCATTCTGCTGGCCGTGTGGGAATCCCGTGAGTTTTAGCCCAGGTCCAAATTTTTCCAAACAGTTTTTGATCAAGACCAGCACGCCCCAGATCATGTAGTAAACAGGCTATTTGATATAAACGGACTCGTTCCGAATCGTGACCTAAATAATGTGCAACGGCTGCACTCATCTTTGCGGTTCGGAGCGCATGGGCCTTGTCATAACCTTTGATTATTTTCCCTGGCTTTTGTGGATGCGGATAATCGTAATAATGCAATAGCACGGTGACGGTAGACCTTGGGATCCATAGCAATGATTTAGGCAGTTTCGCTTTTAAAGGGGTCAGTGTCGATTGATTTTGCATAAAAGGATATCGCTTTATAACTTCTTATCTGTAGCGATTGTAACTAACATTGCTTTTTCATTCATTAATGTTCTTCAATCTATATATGTAATTAAAAAAACTCAATCAAGTCCATTTAACTCGATGGGTATATCTTCTAGGTTTATATGAATACCAGTTTCTTTATTTAAGTAATAATAGGAAAAGTATTGGCCAAATATTCGCTAATATTTTTCTCTGTGCAGCTGCTGTCGGATGAAAACCATCGACCTGAAAGTATCTCCTGTCTTTTGCAAATCCCTTTAGCAGGAAAGGCACAAACGCTATTTTATGTTTTTTTGCAACGATGTTAAAACTTTGCTTGAATTCTTCAGTGTACTTTTTCCCGTAATTCGGTGGTAGCCGCATACCCAGTAACACCACTTGTCCATATTGTTTACACTGCGTAATCATTTTATTCAGGTTTGCCTGCATATTATTGATAGGCATTCCGCGTAGTCCATCATTTGTCCCGAGTTCAATGATGCAGAGTTGTGGTTTGTGTTTGTCTAATAGATCGGGTAGTCGGGCCAATGCACCAGCAGTAGTCTCTCCAGTGACAGAGGCATTGATGATATGCCATGATTTTTTCTCGGTTCGTGCCTGGTTAAGCTTGTTTTGCAACAAATTGACCCAACTTTGTTCTAATTCGATACCATAGGCGGCACTTAGACTATCACCCATGATAAGGATGGTATTTGCCTTCACAGCGAAGGGCGTTGCCAGCATAATGAACGATAAAATAAAAATACGGGATAAGATCATTTTAAATTCGCAAATTGTTATCTGTCGTCACATTAGCAAAGCTGTTCAGTCTACAGAAGGTCCGATTTCAATTCTCGATAATGTTAACCTTGAAGTTAACGAGGCCGAGACCATTGCTGTGGTTGGTCAATCTGGTTCCGGTAAAACGACCTTACTCAGTTTACTCGCTGGTCTTGATATTCCGACCTCAGGTAGTATCCAATTGTTCCAACATGCCATGGATACCTTGGACGAAGATGCACGTGCGGAGTTACGAAATCAATATATTGGCTTTGTGTTTCAAGCCTTTCACTTATTACCGGGATTTACTGCATTGGAAAATGTCATGTTGCCATTGGAGATCAATGACCAGGTTGACGCGGAAACTATTGCTAAACAGTTACTGGAACGTGTCGGTATGGATCATCGTTTAAGTCATTATCCCACTACCTTGTCCGGTGGCGAGCAACAACGTGTTGCTATTGCACGCGCGTTTGCAACCACGCCACCTTTACTTCTGGCTGATGAACCGACCGGTAACCTGGATACAGAAACAGGACAAAAGGTGATCGATCTCTTATTTGAACTTAATCAAGAGCAAGGGACGACATTAATTCTGGTAACACATGATGAATCCTTAACTAAACGCTGTGATCGTTGTTTTCAATTGACGCAAGGTAAGCTCGAGCTGATCTAATCATGTTTTCCTTTTATAGCCGATTTATTAAAAGACAATGGCGTTTGGGTGCGATCCGTTTATTTTGTATTGCAGTTGCCATTGCTTGTGCCGTGACTTTCAGTATTAGCTTGCTGGGTAATCGATTAGAACAACTGTTTATTAATCAATCGAAGGAAGTGTTAGCAGCTGATTTGGTGCTTGATTCCACTACTGAGTTACAATCTGAACAATTTGACATTATTAATCAATCGTCTTTAGCACAAGCTATCACATTGCGCTTTCCCACCATGGCCAGTGCAAATGATGCGTTTATGTTGAGTAGTGTCAAGGCTGTTACTGATAAATATCCATTACGTGGCGAACTGCAGGTCAGTAATACTCTGTATGGTGAGGCAATCCCAATGCCACATGGACCAACGCAAGGTGAAGTCTGGGTAGAAGATCGCATATTAAATGAGTTGGGTTTGTCTTTAGGTGAATATGTGACTGTCGGAGAGCGCGCATTCAAGATAACTCGTGTTGTGATCTATGAACCTGACCGAGGTAATAATTTTTACAGTTTTACGCCTCGCATCCTGATGCATTGGGATGATGTGGCTTCGACACAAGTCATACAGCCAGGCAGTCGTTTACGTTATCACTATTTGTTTGCAGGCGAGCCACAAGTATTAAAAGAATTAAAACAAAGTTTGGAATCTACTCTGCAACCCAACCAGAAATTTGAGACTATCGAAGATACCAACGCAGCAATGGCTAGCACTTTGCAACGTGCTTACCGATTCTTACATGTCACAGCACTTGTTGCTATTTTATTGGGTGCTGTCGGCGCGGCACTAGTGAGTTATCAATATGCCAATGAAATGACTTATCAATATGCCGTGTTGCGTTGTCTCGGTTTACGTGGCAGGCGATTACGTGGGGCTATTCTATTTCCATTTTTTATATTTAGTCTGGTTGCAATTGTGATTGGTTTATTTCTAGGCGGCATTGCGCATTATTTTATTCTTGAAAGTTTAGGTGATCTCATTCCTGCTAATTTGCCGCCACCTAGTATTGAACCATTTCTGCTTAGTAGCTTAACTGCACTTATTGTTGTACTCAGTTTTGCTTGGCCATTTTTGAATAATTTATTAAAGACACCACCTAAGCTTTTGTTGAATCGTGTTGAAGCACAGAAGCAACCGATTATTTTTACCGCTACGTCAATGGCGATAGGTTTAGCAATTTTAGTTTATGTTGGCACACAAGATATTTTGATCAGTTTTTATATTATTGCAGGTTTATGTGCATTCATTATATTTGCTTACGGCTTAACACAGTTATTTATTCGTTTGATAATTAAACGAAGCCGAAAACAAATGGTTTCTACACGACTTGCCGCACGTATGCTCGGTGCAAACCAACGCATGGTGAGTTTACAAATTATTGCGATTGCTATTACTTTTTTTTCACTCGCCCTGATTCAAACCTTACGTGATGATTTGGTGTCTTCCTGGCAATCCAAGGTGCCGGAAAATGCGCCCAATTTTTTTTGCTATTAATCTGTTTGAAGCAGATAAACAGACTTTTCTTGCCGAGTTGCAACAAAATAATATTTCACATAGTCCTTTATATCCAGTTATTCGTGGGCGTTTGAGTGCCATTAATGATGAACCTGTACGTGAGTATGCCAGCAAGGAAAAAGTACGTCGGGATGAATCACTAAACCGTGATTTAGCCTTAACCTGGAGCTTTGAACTGCCACTGGATAATAAAATTGTTTCAGGTCAATGGCATGATCCTGAATACCCTCCGGAACACGCAACTGTGTCAGTTGAAGAGGGTGTGGCAGAAAATCTTAAAATTAATCTCGGAGATGTACTGGAATTCACAATTGGAACACATAAGATGGAAGCATTAGTGACAAGTTTGCGATCAGTCGAATGGGAATCGTTTACCCCTAATTTTTATATGATATTTTACCCCGGTTCATTGGATGACTTACCCATGACATATCTGGCAAGTATGCACCTGAAGCAATCTCAACGAACTTTATTGCCGATGTTTATTCAACACTTTCCAAGTACTACTTTTTTTGATGTTGATTTTTTATTAACCCGAATTCGGGGCATCATGCAACAAATCAGTACAGCGGTAGAGACCATACTCTATTTTTCCTTATTCGCGAGTCTGATTGTGTTTATCGCCATTGAAATGATCTTGCGTCATTACCGCAGTTACAGTACAGCCATTTATAAAGCTGTGGGTGCCAGGAGTGAATTAATACAAAAAGTTTTTCGCTTACAATTTATTTTTATTGGGTTGATCGCAGGAACGATTGCGTATTTATTGAATTTATCCATTGGATTTATAATTTCCACTTATCTTATCGAAGGTGATTATGTTTTTAATATAAAAACAGCAATTCTTTGCCTTTTTATTGTCCCAATATTGGTATTGGTGTCTGGTTATTTTTCTATTCAACGCACCCGCCAGACACCCGCCAAGCAACTATTAACTGAAGAATAAATTTCCTTGTGTTTGCATTTTTTGAAAAATTAATTAAACCTTTCCCGCCTCAAGAACCAGAGGAACCGCCGAATAGTCTGTATGCATTTTGTCGACATTACACACGGGGAATTGAGCCGCACCTAATTATAATGTCAATATTGACAGGCTTGATTGCCTTATTGGAAGTATCGCTATTTGCCTTCCTCGGTAAGTTGGTGGATTTATTGGCGGATAGTCAGCCCGATACATTTATGCAGGATGCCGGTAACCAGTTGTGGTTATGGGCGTTATTGGTGCTTGTTGGTTTGCCGCTATTGGTCTTTTTTCATTCATTGATAATACACCAAACTTTGCTTGGTAATTATCCCATGTCGATTCGTTGGCAAGCGCATCGTTATTTGCTTGGACAAAGCCTGTCTTTTTATCAAAATGAGTTAGCTGGCCGCATTGCCACCAAGGTGATGCAGACTTCGCTGGCTGTTCGCGAAGCGGTGTTGAAGTTATTAGATGTCATGTTATACATCGTCGTCTATTTCGGTGGGATAGTGATCGTCGTTGCGAGTATGGATATACGCCTCACCATACCGTTTATTATCTGGTTAATACTTTATCTAGGCATTATGTACGTCCTTTTTCCACGCCTGGAAGCAATATCGTCTAAGCAAGCGGATGCACGTTCAGAAATGACAGGTAGGATTGTTGATACCTATACCAATATCATGACAGTAAAACTATTTTCTCATTCGAAACGTGAAGCTGACTATGCACAGGAGAGTATGACGTCATTTTTAAAAACCGTATACGGACAAATGCGTTTGGTAACGGTTTTGATTATGTCGGTATGGTTTATTAATACCCTGTTAATTTTTTCTGTATCAGTATTGACGATTCGCTACTGGATGCAATAAACACAATCAGACTCGCGAATAAGGAAAAATAGAGTATGGTCTCTACCGCTGTACTGATTTGTTGCATGATGCCCCGAGTTCGGGTTAATAAAAAAATCAACATCAAAAAAAGTAGTACTTGGAAAGTGTTGAATAAACATCGGCAATAAAGTTCGTTGAGATTGCTTCAGGTGCATACTTGCCAGATATGTCATGGGTAAGTC
>CAZCXC010000299.1:0-6139 GCA_964502505.1 uncultured Enterobacteriaceae bacterium | reverse complement strand
TCCACCATCAATATCTGCCATTGTAAATAATTCTTCTGCATTCGCGGCCTTAACACTACCTCCATACAGAATACGTATATTGTCTGCTACCTCATCACCATGCCGGGCCAGACGTAACCGAATAAAGGCATGTACTTCCTGCGCCTGCTCCGGTGTTGCCGTCTTGCCTGTACCGATCGCCCAAACCGGTTCATAGGCAATCACCGTCTGAGCAAATGTTTCGATGCCCACCTTATTAATGACCGCATCCAGTTGTCGGGCAATCACAGATTCTGTTTCATTCGCTTCACGTTCTTCCAATAATTCCCCAATACATAGGATAGGGATTAAACCTGACGCATGAGCAAATTTAAATTTCTCTGCCACACAATCATCCGATTCACCATAAAGTGCACGTCTCTCCGAATGACCGACGATCGCAAACCGGCAATTATAATCGCCCAGCATAGCGGCGGATACCTCACCGGTATACGCCCCGGATTCTAAATGTGAGACATTTTGTGTTCCCAGTCTAATCTCGGTCCCTGCCAATAAATTCGAAATTTCAGCCAGATAGACAAAAGGCGGACAAATGACCACTTCCGCCTCACTTCCAACCTTAAGACCCTGGATAATCTGCTGCATTAAAGGCCGAATGGTGTCCAAGATACCATTCATTTTCCAGTTAGCTGCAACCAAGGGCTGACGTTGGGTCATAGACGAAAAGGCTCGAAATTAAAGGCCGCCAAGCTTACAGAGGCCGGCTGGGGAAATCAAATTGCTATGGGTGCCTCCACCCCACAATGTCTACATTTTGACAATTGCTCACACTTCTCTTTGGCATGACGGACAATTAACGCGTGATATTCGCTATAGAGAGATACATCGGGTGACAATTCGGTTTCTATATTACTACGCAAGGTCTCATAGTTTTCATTGCCATCTATCAATCCAAGTTTTGAAAATAATCGGCGGGTATATACGTCTATCACAAACACAGGCCTAGCAAACGCATAGAGTAAAATATCATCTGCCGTCTCGGGGCCAATTCCATTCACACCCAAGAGTGCTTGGCGCAACATATTAGTTTCAATCTTTGTTATTGCTTTGAATCCCCCCTGTTGTTCAAACCATCGACATAAATTCTTCAGACGTTTGGTCTTTACGTTAAAGTAACCCGATGACCGGATAAGCTCAGCTAATTTTTCATCCGTTGATTCAATTATTTTTGCTAGTTCAAGACAGTTAGCTGCTTTGAGATTATCTATCGCTTTTTCCACATTTGACCATGCCGTGTTTTGTGTCAGCACCGCACCAACCATGACTTCAAACGGTGAATCTGCCGGCCACCAATATTGTGGCCCATAAGCCTCGTATAATCTTTGATATACGCGCTCTAGGTTTTTCCGTTTCATTTTCTGTGTGACGTTTTTCTTTTTTTCTTTTTAGATTTCATATTCTGTTCTACTTCAAGACCTGCCCATTGCATTAATTCATTCACCTCATCTTGCTCTAACTCACTCACACTTCCCGGTCGCGACCGACGTGGTAATATTATTGGACCGAATCTTACCCGAATCAAGCGACTGACTTTTATCCCCTGCGATTCCCACAATCGTTTGACTTCACGGTTCCTGCCTTCCATAAGTGCAACGTGATACCAATGGTTCACACCTTCACCACCTGCATCAACAATATCAGTAAATCGCGCCAGACCATCTTCCAGTTCCACTCCATGGAGCATACGTTCCAGTTTTTCTTTTTCAACCTGGCCTATGACACGCACAGCATATTCCCTATCGATGCCCGTGGAGGGGTGCATCAACCGATGTGCCAAGTCACCATTATTAGTGAATAACAACAACCCTAGTGTATTGATATCGAGACGGCCTACACTGATCCAACGTCCTCTGTTTAATCGTGGCAGATGATCAAATACAGATCTCCTGCCTTTTTCATCCTTACGAGAACATACTTCTCCTGCCGGTTTATGGTAGCTAATAACTCTTATATTTTGCTTTGCAGTTTTAACCAGACGTAACAAGCGTCCATCCAGTTTTATCTTATAACTTAGATTAATACGATCACCTAGCTTGGCCACCTCACCATTGACCAGTATCCGCCCTTCTGTGATCCAACTCTCTATTTCCCGACGTGAACCATATCCTTCCCGCGCCAGGACTTTTTGTATACGCTCAGATGAATTTTCAACAGACATGGTTTACTTGTGTGCTAGCAACGGCACTATTAAATAACCGTTAATAATTGATCAGCTAAAGGGTGCCTTAATGTGTGATCGGAACGACCTTATCGTCATCTGGTAAAATAATATCCTGCTCCTCCAGGAACACTTCCGAATTATCTTCATCAGGTGCACCACTTAGTTCCTGATGTGAAGTGGTTTCCTCTTCCAGGGCATCAAACAGATCGGGATACATTTTATCAAAGTCCTTGATCTCGGCGAGTGGCGGCAGATCAGACAGTTTTTTCAGATTAAAATAATCAAGAAATTCTTTTGTTGTTGCCAACAATTCAGGTTTTCCTGGCACATCTTTGTGTCCAACCACCTTAATCCATTCTCTTTCTTGCAGAGTCTTTACGATGGTCGAGGCGACACATACTCCCCTGATATCTTCTATCTCTGCGCGTGTGAGCGGTTGTCGGTAAGCAATTATAGCCAAGGTCTCAAGCAATGCACGTGAGTAACGTGGTGGTCGTTCATCATATAAGCGATTTACCCATTCAGCATAATCATTCCGTACCTGGGTACGGTATCCACTCGCGACTTCCTTTATTTCAATACCATGCCCTTCATAGTCCTGTATTAATTCATCCAGGGCAGCACGGATAGTATTTCGATCGGGTTTTTCCAAATCTCTATCGAACAGCGCTTCCAGACGTTGCATGCTCAATGGCTTATCAGCCACCATCAACGCAGCTTCAATGATATTTTTTAATTTATCTTTGTTCATATTTTATACAGCGGCCTTAACATAAATAGGCCCGTTAACTTCATTCTGTACCATTTCAATTAATGATTCCTTGAGAAGTTCAAGAATTGCCAATAAAGCAACAATGGCTCCTGATCGTCCTTCTTCTAGCGTAAACAGATCTTTAAAGTCGGCAAATTCATCCGCTTTAACACGTTCAAGAATCATTGACATGCGTTCCCTCACTGACAAAGTTTCACGTTGAATGTGGTGATTCGAAAACATTTCAGCACGTGTCAATACTTCGGCAAAAACTTTGAGTAAATTATCCAGTGAAACGCTGGGTGGTTCATGGTGAATGCGTTTATCCGGGAATTCAGCAAGCGTGCCAAAAATATCGCGTTCATAACGTGGTAAGGCATTAATATCTTCCGCTGCTTTTTTATAACGTTCATATTCTTGTAATCGTCTGACTAACTCAGCCCGTGGATCTTCTTCATCCTCATCTTCTACCATTGTTGGTAACAACAACCTGGATTTGATCTCAGCGAGCATGGCAGCCATTAACAAATATTCTCCGGCAAGTTCCAATTGGAGTTCTTTCATTAATTCGATGTATTGCATGTACTGCTCTGTAATCGCAGCAATGGGAATATCCAGAATATCAAGATTTTGCCGCTTAATAAGATAGAGTAATAAATCCAACGGCCCTTCGAAGGCCTCCAGGAATACTTCCAATGCGTCTGGGGGAATATAAAGATCGCTGGGAAGTGCCGAGATTGGTTCGCCTTGAACAATAGCAAACGGCATTTCGGCCTGACCACCTGTGCTGCGGTCTGGTAGTTGCTTATCCGCCATCAGAACTCAGGAGTGTTAATGCAATATGCATTCATTGGCTATCCATTCTAAACTACTGGCGTTCAATAAAACACCATCATGTATAGTTGAGTCCCATCGCTTGTCGTACTTCCTTCAATGTCTCACGGGCCACATCCCGCGCTGCTTCACAACCCTCACTAATAATGCCACGGACCGTATCCGGATCGTCCTGATATTCCTTGGCCCGCTCCCTAATAGGGCCTTGCTCCTTGAGTATTGAATCGATCAGTGGTCTTTTACAGTCGAGGCAACCAATCCCGGCCGAACGACAGCCTTCCTGAACCCAGTTTTTAACCTCGTTATCTGAATAGACCTCATGTAGCCCCCAGACCGGGCATTTGTCTGGATCACCCGGGTCAGTGCGCCGAACACGTGCTGGATCCGTTGGCATCGTATTTATTTTTTCTTCCACAATGGTCGGGTTTTCCCGCAAGCTGATCGTATTATTATAAGATTTAGACATCTTTTGCCCGTCCAATCCTGGCATTTTTGAGGCCGGAGTCAACAAAGCATGCGGTTCAGGAAAGATGACTTTGCCCCCTCCTTCCAGATAACCTAATAAGCGCTCTCTATCACCAATCGTAATATTCTGTTGTGATTCAATCATCGCCTGTGCCTTCTCCAATGCCTGTGAATCACCCTGCTCCTGATAATCACGGCGCAGATCATGATAGAGACGGTTATTCTTTTTCCCCATTTTTTTCGCTGCTGCCTCTGCCTTTTCTTCAAATCCCGGTTCCTTGCCATAGAGATGGTTAAATCGTCGTGCAATTTCACGGGAGAGTTCAACATGGGCAACTTGATCATCACCCACGGGGACATGCCCGGCCTTGTAGATGATGATATCGGCAGTCTGTAATAACGGATAACCCAAAAAACCATAGGTCGTCAGATCTTTATTGGCCAGTTTTTCCTGCTGATCTTTATAACTTGGGACACGCTCAAGCCAACTCAGTGGGGTACACATGGAAAGCAGGACATGTAATTCAGCATGTTCCGGTATCCTCGACTGGATAAACAGTTTTGCTGAACCTGGATTAATACCGACAGCTAACCAGTCAATCACCATATCCAAAACATTTTCAGCGATGATCCGAGTATTATCATATTCGGTAGTCAACGCATGCCAATCCGCTACAAAGAAAAAACATTCGTATTCGTTCTGTAGTTTTAACCAGTTTTTTAAAACGCCATGATAATGGCCGAGATGGAGCTGGCCTGTCGGACGCATGCCGGACAGAACCCGCTGATTTGCAATGCTACTCAAGTATGTCCCCCCTCAGGATTGTTTAAAACATTATACCTTAATGCGAGAACAGGTTATGCCCCAACAGCAAAAATATCTCCCTTTCCTTCACGTACTATCTGTGGTTGACCCTCTACTAGATCAACCACTGTTGTTGGTTCCAACCCGCCATAATTACCATCAATAATAAGATCGACAACGCTACCCAAGACATCATGCATATCTTCTGGATCAGTCAACGGCAACTCATCCCCGGGTAGTATCAAACTGGTATTAAGTAATGGTTCGTCCAGATGCTCGAGAATAGCTAAAATAATCGCGTTGTCCGGCACTCTGAGTCCAATCGTTTTACGCTTTGGATGCTGTAACCGCTTTGGTACATCCCGGGTCGCCTTGAGTAAAAAAGTATAAGGTCCTGGTGTCAGCGATTTCATTAATCGAAAAGAAGCATCATCAACCTTGGCATAAACAGAGATATTCGAGAGATCCTTGCAGATTAGTGTTAAATTATGCCGCTTATCCAAATTACGTATCTCCTGAATCCTTTCTATTGCTGACTTATCACCAATGCGGCAACCAAGGGCGTAGCATGAGTCCGTGGGATAGACGATCACACCGCCTTCACGCAATAATGCCACGGCCTGATTAATCAGACGCATTTGCGGATTGTCTGGATGGATTTGAAAAAATTGTGCCATATAGAGTGTCAGATCATTTTTCGTTATGATAACTAAAAGAGGACTGTATTTAACTGATGAAATTTCTGTTTGATTTTTTCCCTGTACTGGCATTTTTCATTGCCTACTATATACCTGATGATCTCACGCAACGCATGTATGTGGCAACGGCAGTTGCTATAGTAGCCGTTATTCTCCAGGTATCTATCTATTGGTTAATTCATCGTCGTTTTGAAAAGATGCATTTAATCACGCTTGCATTGATTCTTATACTGGGTGGTGCAACTCTCTTGTTACAGGATAAGCGCTTTTTCATGTGGAAGCCTACCGCCGTAAACTGGTTGTTTGCACTTGCTTTCTTGGGTAGCCAATTCATCGGGGGGAAACCGATGGTCAAACGGATGATGGATCACGCCATTAGTATGCCA
>CAZCXC010000298.1:0-1985 GCA_964502505.1 uncultured Enterobacteriaceae bacterium | reverse complement strand
GGGTTATTTTTAATTTCATCTTTTGTTGGATAAATAGCTTTCCCTATTGCTTTCAATCTTGGTTTTAAAACATTTTGTGTGATAGGTAAATCAGGTGGAAAATAATCACCCTTAGACTCGTCTCTTATAAAACGTTTGACTATACGATCTTCCAGTGAATGAAAACTTACAATGAGTAATCGTCCTCCAATGTGTAATGCTTCAATGGTCTGTCCGAGGACTTCATTTAATTCATTTAATTCATCATTGATTAATATTCGAATCGCCTGGAAAGTACGAGTTGCAGGATGTTTATCTTTTTCACGAGTTGGAATTACTGATGCAACCAAATCAGCTAGTTGGTGCGTGCTTGTTATAGGCTTATCCTGTCGCGTTTTAATAATCGACCGGGCAATTTTTCTTGCAAAACGCTCTTCGCCATATTGAAATAACACATCGTTGATCTCCTTTTGAGCTGCACTATTAAGCCAGTCAGCAGCTGTTACTCCTATACTGTTATCCATACGCATATCAAGACAAGCGTCATGCTGGAAACTAAACCCTCTATTCGGGTCATCAAACTGCGGAGAAGATACACCGAGATCCAACAAGATTCCGTTAACACAACCCTGCATCTTTTTCTCTATCAGTAGTTGCCTCAACATCGTAAAAGATCCTTGTAGCAATGAAAATCTTTGGTCTTCAAATATCGTTTTATCAATTGTCGTAATTGCATCTGGATCCTTATCAAATGCAAACAATCGGCCCTGCTCGTTGAGGTGTTGTAAAATAGCTTTGCTATGCCCACCACGACCAAATGTACAATCGATATATATACCGTCCGGTTGCAAATTAAGGCCACGTAATATTTCATTTGTTAATACCGGTGTATGTGTATGCTCCGCTGTTGTTTTCATTCAATAATAAATAACATTTCGCAATGCTCACTAGTCCCATCATAGTGACAGTGACTTGAGCGCATCAGAGGGTTCACCTGAATCATCACCCACATCTTGCAGCCATTGATCACGTTGTTGGTTCCAGGCTTGCTCATCCCAAAGTTCAAATTTGTTACCTTGGCCTAATATGACAACTTGCTTAACTAAACCCGCATACTCTCTTAATTCCTGCTGGATCAGGATTCTGCCCTGACCATCCATCTGACAATCCGCTGCGTAACCCCGCATCATCTGTTTTGCACGTCTACCTTGCTTGTCAAAATCTGATAAATCAGCAAGCTTTGATTCAATAAGCTCCCATTCTGGAACAGGATAAAGCCATAGACATCGATCCAGGGGGTTTAGGGTGAGAACCAGTGTGCCTTCTGCAATAGATTGCAAACGGTCACGATATCGGCTGGGAACAGCCAATCGACCTTTACTGTCAATACTGAGTGTGCTGAATCCACGAAACACCTGAAATCCCCTTCAAACCCATAATTTATATAGTTTCCCACAATTACCCACAATCTCCCACTCTGCGAACTATAGGTATTTGAAGGGGAATATTCAAGCAAACTTTGCATTTTTTATACTGAAATCTATCTTATTTAACAAATACTTAAGTGACAAAACTTGTAAAAAGCATAAGAAGAGCAGGTTATATTTATATAATAGTTATTTTTATCATTAAGTTGTGTAATTTAGTTAATGTTTAACTCGAAGAATACTCTAAGTACTTACAAAGATTAGAAAAAATAAAGGAGCCGGCCTGTAAGCCGGGTTCTGTCCTACTGGCCAAGGCCAATAGTGATAACCATTCATCTAGGAAACACGTCACCGAATTTCTCAAGCAACCTACCCGGGAATAACGCGGACCACGCTTGGCCTAACAGCCCATTCCCCTATTTGGTCTTGCTCCAGGTGGGGTTTGCCCTGCCACTGATATTACTACCAGTGCGGTGCGCTCTTACCGCACCATTTCACCCTTACCCGGCCACTAACCTCTATCACAGTTATTAAATTTCAAGTGAGCATTTACAAACTGTTATAGAGGTTAGTGGCAAG